>CAISXI010000333.1 GCA_903889425.1 uncultured Roseiflexaceae bacterium
CAACGACAGCGGTGATCCTTGTCAATTTGATGCATCAGGGTGTGGCAGTGACGCCCTATGGGATACCTATGTCACCCAATCAGATAGTTATACTGCCCCCACCGATACTGCGCCCGACGATATTGGTGTTGGTGATATGACCACCTGTACCTCGGGATTTGATGGCAATTGTGTACCTGACGCATTTATTACTGAGCAAAACAATCTGATTGATACTGGCACGACATCCAACGAACGTCCTGTCGAACAGAGTGGCGATGTAATCGAGCAACCAAATGGCGGTACCACTATCGATGTGATTGATATGCAGCCAGTTGAAAACGCCCAGCCTGATGTGCCAGCAACCCAACCCGATACAGCTGACGGCAATGCCACGAGTACCGATTCTACGGTCGAAGTGGTGACGTTTGAAGAGCAAGCGATTGATGACCCGGGGCAGATTATTACGTTGCAATCGCTCAACAATGTGACAGCCATCAATACCGCTCATGCTGCGGATTTGACGTTTAGTTACAAGATTCGTAACGACGGTACCGACATGATGACGGAATTGAAAAATATCAAATTTAACGTATATCTCAATGACGATGAATACCCGATTACCACGTATGCGGTTGGTAACGATAAAGGGTCGTTTGCCAACTACAAACCAGGCGATGCATCTGCCACACTCACGATTAGTAGCAACGAAAAAATTCCCTTGACCCTCGATCAACTCAAGGCCATCGAAGTCGATCCCAACTGTGTGGCCGAGGTTCGCCAAGGACTGCATGCGGCGAATACTCCTTGCCCAGGCGGGCGCGTCCGGATTACCGTGGCCGACATGAGCTATGGCGCCGATCAGCTGTTTTATGATAATGCGGTGGCGAGTGGGGTGATGCTGGGGATCGATGACGGCAATAGTGATGGCAGCGTCGGGATTGATTGGTATGTATTGCCGACGTGGGAATTACTACAAAGCGATACGATTGCCGATGTGGTACGGCGCTACTTCCCCATCACCCAAGACGAAAATGGTGTATTAACCGGCATCACTGTCCCGAAATTTGGCACGACGACCCCTCCCAAAGGATGTAACAATTCTAGTGTAGTGGGCAGTGGTGCGAATGCGGTGTTGTGGTGCCCGTTTGATTTGTCACGCACACAATGGATGGAAGTGTTGACTAATGGTATTGCAGTCAGCCAAGATATTGCCACGGCGCCGGCCAGTGTGGGTGCCAAGGTGATTTTGCGATTGCAACGCGATAGTGACGGTGATGGCTATAGCGATGATACCGAACTCGAATATGGCACTAACCCCAATAGTGCGTCACAACGCCCAGCCCCACATTTGGCGGCAGGGGTGGCCACTCGAGTTGTCAATGGCGTCACCCAAGGGACGTTGAGTATCGAAAACAGTGGTAATTACCCTGCTCAAGGGATTAAGGCAACTATTTTTAGCCCGACCATCGGGAACACCATTCGCAACAATCAGGTTGGTGGCAGTGGTGAAATCGACGCCAATAGCCTGTTGATTATTGGCAGTGAATCACAGATAAACCAGGCCGCGAGTGACTGGACGGGTACCGCCCAATTGCTGATTGCTGGCTACTATAGTGGTGTGCAAGATGTACGCTATACCTTGACGGCGGTTTGTAGCGACACCTGTGCCATAGGCAGTGGTGATACTACTATGACGTGGGCTGATGGCAATGGTGGCAGTGGTACATTGGCCGTCGGTGCTGACTATGCCTCACCTACCGCACTCGCCATGGGTGACGACGGTTTGACCGTAGGCTTCCAAACGGGCACGGTGGTAAATGGCGAAACATTGATTGTCGATGCCACTGCACCTACAGACACATTCCAATGGGTCAACAGTGATAGTGCGACCAGTAAACCAGTGGTGCTTGTCGAGTACGGTGATGCGACGGGAGCTCATCGATTTGCGTTGCCAGCGGCATCGTATCTGACGGATGTGACTGATTCGTTGACGGCCCTCCATGGCGCCATGTTACGGGCTCCTACCATTGATATGGTGTCGCATGATTTCACGGCTGATGTGGGCGGGCAAATCTCGCTGTTGCTCGACAATCCGTTGACTACTACGATTGAAAGTAGCCAGGTATTGGTTCGCATCATGGATGCCGATGGCAAAACCCAGTGGCAAGAAGTACGTTCATTGAGTGATATTGTGACTGGTCCGATGGTGGTCGAGTCGATTGCGTGGGCAACTAGTGGCTTTGCAGACCCCTACGATGCCAGTCAGACATATACGGTGATTGCATTGTGGGGTGATTATCAAGGGAATGTGATTGATCGCCAAGCACGCTTGCTGAGTGATTTCCAAAACGATCGCTTGCCCGAATTGAGTGTGACGCTTGAGGGGAGCACGGCCACCACTGTCACACGCGGGAGTGCCAATATTACGATTAATTTTGGGAATGTGGCACAAGGCTACCCCATGAAACGGTTGTTTACTTTGGGCAATGTCGGTGATGTGCCATTACGTGCGGTGGTTGACAAGATTCCGTTTGGCCAGACTAGTTTCGCCGGGTCATTCTTTGTGCCACCCGGGTTGACCATGCCCTACATGGTGGCGATTGATTCAGGGCAGTTATCAGTGGGGGCATACCAGCAAACCATCACATTGCGCACGTCAGATGCGCAATGGTCGGCATTGACGATCACCTTGAACGCCACTATTACCGCCAGCCCCGTGGGCGGGGCGTTGGCATACATCATTGACCCCTACAAGCCATTGACGACGGGGCTGTATGTCCAAGGCCCTCTGTCACGCAAAGCGGTGGTCAAATATACCGAAGCGGCGGCAGTCGATGCTGTCAAAGTACACCCATTGGTGGTGCGTGACGATTTGAGCGATCAGACCTTGGGGCTCGGTCGCAAAATCGCCAGTAACCCTAGTGCGTACGGGTATGACCCGGCGTTGGTGGGCTTAGGGATGCAGGGAGCGGTGGTCGAGGTGCAACAGGGCGGGATAAATACCTCTACTCAGGCAAATACCCCTGTGGTTAACCCAACCAGTACACCAGTGAATCGTCAATCAGGGTGGTTAGTGGTGACGACTGATAAAACGACATTGAATATAAATGAAACCCTCGGCATTACATTTACATTGACCAACAAATATGATGATGCTTCCTATCGTACCGGCACAGTCACTCAAGCGATTTCAATACAGGGTCCAATACGTTCAGAATATGCTTTTCTAGGCGATACCAATTACACTTTTGATCAACATAATTGTTGGGCCTTCCAAACTGGATCTCCTCCAGTAACCAAATTCCCCAAACAAACTGGTTATTTTCATGTCACTGCAGGGTATGCAGGCTGGGACCAAAATTACAGCAATAGCGCCTTAACATGCCCAGTTGCAAGTACGGTTGATCAACCGTGGCGGTGGAGTATTGGTAGTACTGCATTGGCTGCCGGTGCTACTCGTGTGATTAACGGATCAGTCAAATTTACTAAACCTGGTACCTATACGTTGTTTTTTGGCTTAAACAAAGATAACGTCGGGTACCCCGATGTACTGGTGTGTAATGCAAGTAGTGACCCCAAAATCAACGTGTGTGGTATCGATAGTACGGTTATCACCGTAGTAGACGAGTCGACTACTACTCCAACAGTCACAAATACGCCAACCCCTATTGATACGCCAATATTTACATCAACACCAAAATTGTATTATCCGTATCCTACTGCTGTTGGAAGAACGCCTCCTCAAGGGATTCCAACAGATACACCGCGTATTACGCTGACAAATTCTCGTACCCCTACGAAAACTCGTACCTCTACGAAAACACTTACATCTACGGGAACGCGCATTAGTGGCGAGTATCCATACCCAAATCCAATTACTACATCTCCCACCCGTACAGCTACCCGCACCCCCTCTCCCACTCGTACCCTCACTGCATCGCGCACTGCTACCCAATCGCGTACGATTACCCCATCGCCCACGTTGACTCCCACGCCCAACGACAGCTTTGCCGTCGACAAAGCCGACACCGGCCCCGAGCGTGAGCGGCGCATTTTGATTCCAACTGCCTTTGCCAAGAGTGCGCGCTATGCCATCGACAACGGCCTGCTCTATACCTATACCGCCGCCAATTCCACCCAGTCGGCGTCGATCCGCTTGCCGCGAAGTGAGTACCTGACCATGACCCTTGAATTGTGGCCACTCACTGTGCTCACCGGCAAAATCGATGTCGATGTGGGTGGCAATGGCAGTATTGATTGGACATTGACGAACGCGAGCCCAGGCCGAATCGTGAGTAAAAACTTGGCATCTGCGGTGACGGCCTATATGGCGGGCAAAACCACAGACACGGTGGATGTGCCGATTACCATCAAAAGTGCGGCTGTTGGTCAATTGTTACTCGTCAATGTGGTTGGGGTACCGCTACCACAAGCAGACCTCAATGCTGCCAGTATGAGTGTGGCTGGTGCACGGAGCAGCACGACCAATGGGTTTGCCCAAGTCCAAGTGCCTCGTGCCGCCACCAATCGGGTCAGCGTCATCATCAAAAACGATGGCAAAGGTGTGGCAGCCGCTAGTAGTGCCGCCTTGGCGGCTGATCTCCCCGGTCAAGGGCTGTGGTATATCGATAGCCAGCCAGTGCCGCGCTTGGCTGCTGGCGCAAGTGCGACGGTGAATTTCAGCTGGGATACCGCCCGCTGGCCGAATTTGACTGGTCAGCTGAAATTAATTATCGACCCCTATGCCGTATTGCCAGAACGAGCCAAGGGTAACAATACCCGTAGCCTATCGTTTCGGATTGCCAATGGGGCAATTATGCCCACCGAAACCCCATCGCGGACCTTTACCAAAACATTGACGCCATCCAAAACACGTACCATCACCCGTACACCGACGATTACCAAGACGCCGACATCTACCAAAACGCCGACGATTACCAAGACGCCGACGTCTACCAAGACGCTTACCATAACTAAAACCAATACGCCTACCGTGACGCTGACGGTACCGCCGACGATGATCGCAGCGCCGGTACTACGTCTCCGCTATCGCTTCGACGAAGCCGATACAGCGACGAGTTATGCCGATAGCTCGGGCAATAATAATTCATTGGCCTGTAATATTGCAGATACTACCTGCCCACATACTCAGCAATTTGCCATCAACAACGACATGGGTGGGGCGCTTTACTTTAGTAGTAGCGATGCCACGCTAGCTCGGGCTACGGCGTCCGTGCCGCTGGCCAGTGCCTTTAGTCTGTCGGCGTGGGTACGAATCGCCGATATCGGTCACACTCAGGTCTTTTTGAGTCACGGTGCCAGTGCCACCAATAAATCGGTAGTACTCGGGGTTAATGCCACAAATCAAGCGTTCTGTACCGTTGGGGCAGTGACGGTGACGAGCACGACGGCGTTTAACTTTGCCTCGCATCTGCTGACCTGTGTATACGACCTCAATTCAGGCACCCTCGTGTTGTATTACGATCGCGATGTGGTGGCTACTACCAATAGTGTGTTGCCCTACCTTAACAACAATACCAATACGTTGTCGTTGGGGGCACGGTGGTTGGGGAACACCTCGGCCAGTGATTATTTTGATGGCTGGCTCGATGAAGTCAGCATCTGGAATAGTGCCTTGTCGCCTCGTGAAGTAGAATTGCTCTACAACCAGCCCCGTGATAACGGCAATCGTATGGCGACACGAACTGCCACCGTCACTATCACGCGTACGGCGACGGCAACTGCGACTAAAAAGAAATAACGGCATAAACGAATCCCCTATGCGTATCAGCGCATAGGGGATTCGTTTATGTGCTTTCGACTGAGAATGTGTTGGCCTACCCCACGACCTCAGCCACCGGATGATCTTGGCCTACAAAGTGCACGGCACTCTTGGCGGCCTCGAGGATGGTCAGCAAGCCGCTACCGGGGTGTACGGCGCCACCCACAAAGTAGAGCCCTGGCATCCAGTCGGCCCGGATGTGCGGGCGCAACGGTCCCAGCTGACCCCAGTTGTGGCTCAGGTTGAACGCCGCGCCCTTGAAGACGTGGAATTCGTCTTGCCACGTCTCGGCCACATAGCAGGTTTCGCTGACGATATGATCGGCCACATCGTCGTACCCTAGCAGTGCCATGCGTTCGATGATGTAGTCGCGGTAGCGTTGCTTGTTGGCTTCCCAATCAATGCCGCCATCGGTATTGGGGATGGGGACGAGCACAAACAACGTACTGTGCCCTTCTGGTGCATTAGCCGGGTTGATGATGGTGGGATTACACACATAAAACGACGGGTCGCTGTCATCAAGGGCTGAATCGTCGATGTAGGGCGCTTCTTTGCTCCGGATATGTTCCGACAAATAGAGTTGATGATGCGCCAAATCGGGGTATTTTTTGTCGATCCCGAGGTACAGCATGAACGTCGAACACGAAAAGCGCATCGAATTGAGTTTTTTGTCGGTATAGGGTCCGCGTTGATTGGGTGCCAAAATATGCGTGACGGCATGCGCTAAATCGGCGTTGAGCACGACAATCTCGGCACTGACCTCTTTGCCACTCGCCAACCGAATCCCCCGCACTTTGTTTTGGGTGGTGAGCACACCACTCACCGTGGTGTTGTAGTGGATGGTCACACCGAGGTCGCGGGCCGCATTAGCAAACCCTTGCACCAAAGCCCCAAAGCCCCCTTCGGGATACCAAATGCCTTCTTCGAACTCCAACCAAGCCACTAAACTAAACACACTGGCGCATTTGGTGGGGTGCATGCCCAAATATTTGGCGGGGTAACTCAAGCCATAGACCAGCCGCTCGTCTTTGAAGTAATTCCAAAAATGATCGTACAACGTCTCCCACGGGCGGAAGCCCAACGCCTGCCAGATTTCTTTGGGGTTGAGATAGCCCAAAATCGAGCGCACCGGCGTGCCCAAATAGGGCCCGTAGCCCATCACGTTTTTGCGGATGTGCTCGGCATACCAGCGGTCAAAAGCCTCGGGCAAATCGTCACGCCATGCGGCGAGTTGCGCCCGGAAGTTGTCGAGGTTTGAGTCGAGGTCGAGGATGCTGTTGTCCCAAAACTTTAAGCGGGTATTGGGGCTGACCCGTTTGAGCGTGACATAATCTTCGAACCGCAAGCCACAGTCGCTAAATAATTCTTGATAGACACGGGGTACTTGCAAAATTGTCGGGCCGGTATCGAAATAATAGCCGTCTTTGTTGAAACCGCGGGTGCGCCCACCTGGGCGATCTTCGGATTCGTAGAGGTGGACGTCGTAGCCGGCTTTGGCAAAGCGCATGGCTGAGGTCAGTCCACCTGGTCCAGCACCGACAATGATAAGTTTGGGTTTGGCCATATCGTCCTCGCTTTTGGTTGATATTGGGCATCTATGATGATATAAAAGGGTACCAATTCACATTAGGGAATTGCATAGCGGGCGATGCTACCGTCACGCCTGCCCACGGCAATTTCTGTCCCATCGGGGTTGACCCCGAGGGCGGTAATGCCGTCGCCTTGCCCGAGGGTGGCGACGATTTTGCCATCAAGGGTGTGGCAGGTGATACTCCCGACGTAATCGGCAGCCACCAATAAATTACTGCCGGGGATGACTTTGACGGCGGCAAATCCTGCTGTTGCGCTGCTGGTGATGGTTGCACTCGCCGTGACGGCATTGAGTGGGCGCACTTCAATGACGTTTTTGGCGGTCAACACCACGATTTGTTGAGCATCAGCCAAGAAGTCAATAGCGCTTATATCTTCGTCACTATGGAACAGCAACGAGCGCGACGATACATCCCAGATTTCGTACCCCGGTTTGTCGCCGGCACCAACTACTGCCAATACGCTCCCTGTGCGACTGAATTCGGCCACGTATATGTCAGTGAGGGTGGTTTGTAGGCTAAATGGAGTGCCCATCGCATCACCACGCCATACTTGGATGGTGGTGTTGGTGCCCACTACGAGATATTTGCCGTCACGATCGGCAGCCAGCGCTAACGGGGTGCCGTCGAGTCCTTGGATGGCTTGAGGGGTGCTTGATTCTGGTGTGTAGAGGCTGACGGTATCGCTCGCAGTAATCATGGCAAAGCGATTCGTGCCCAGGAAGGCGATGTTTTGGGCGACGCCGGTCAACCCCGCCAAAAATAAATTATCTGATTTATCGGTTTGTTGTAGGCGCAACATGCCATTAAATCCACTCGCCGCCAATACTTTTCCGTCATTGGAATAGCGGATGCCCGTGGGTATGCCTTGCCCTACGCGGAAGGTGCCGATGATTTGCTGGTTGACCATGTCCCAAATCAACAAGCGCCCTTCTTGGTCGCTGGTGCTTACTAGTCGGTCGCCGTTAGGCTCTAGTGATATCCCAAAAATACTCAACTGGTGTTGGTTGTAGGTCGCTTTTTGGGTGCCGGTGGCGACATCCCACACACAAATAATTCCATCTAGCCCTGCGCTATACAACACGGTGCCGTCGGCGTTGAGTTGCAAGCCGCGGATGGTAATCCAGCTCGTATGCCCACTCAAGGTGCGGGTGGTTTGGCCCGTTTCCGCATTGAGCATGGTGACGAGTCCATTGGTTGCGCCCACAAACAACGACTTACCGTCAGGCGTCCAGACCAGCCCCGTGGCCCAATAGCGGTTTTTTTGTGGGTCATTGGCATTGATGGGTGTCTGGAAGGCAAATTCATCGATCGGCTGGCCGGTGGTGGCATCCCACATGCGTACGGTGCCGTCACGTGCGGCGGTGGCGAGGCGTTTGCCATCGGGTGACCAGGCAATCCCGCCAATCAAGTCAGTATGGCCGGTCAAGGTAAATACGGTGCGTTGACTCGCCGTATCCCAAATCCGCACACTCAAATCGGTGCTGCCACTCGCCACGCGTTTGCCGTCTGGACTGAAAATAATATTGCGAATCCAGCCCTCGTGACCCCGCAACGTGTAGGCTTCGACATTGTTGGTGACATCCCAGACATGAATGATGGAATCGTTGCTCGCACCGCTGGCGAGGTAGCGCCCGTCAGGAGACCACGCTAGGCTGGTGACATTGCCCACATGCCCACGAAACACGGCTGTTTCGCTGAATTGTTCGACTTCGTGGATCGAAACACTATCGCCGGCCGCAATGGCAATAGCTTGCCCGTTGGGTGCCCACGCCGCTGGACCAAAGGTAGTACTGGTGATGACGTTACTTACTTGCAAATTTGCTGCGTTTGTGTCGTCAATCGCTTTGTTGCTACTCGTGATGGTCGGGATGCGGGTGGGCGTCGCTGCCACGATGGCCTTGCTACTGCTCGGCTCGGGCGTGGGGGTCGTGACAGCGAAATTAAAAGAACTTGCGAAGCTTCCTCCCCATAACGATCGGAATGGACTTCCAGGCACTACCAATGCCAGCACAATACAGAGCATGACCGCCAAAATCGTCAAGGTAATCGCTGCCGCTACCAAACAGCCAATCCGCAGATTGCTTGATGGTGCGCCGGATTGTACGACGGGGACTGTGGTGGCGGCGGCTGGTGGGGTGTAATTGCCTGCGAGGACGCTATTCGCTGGTTTGCTTTCGACTACTGGTGTCGGTGCTGCGGTGAGGATATTGCCATCGACGCCGGGACCGGGCTCACGGGTGCCGAGGGTTTGGATGGTATCGAGCGAAATCTGCATTTCGGCGGCACTTTGATACCGATTTGATACCCGGGTCTGTAAGGCACGGAGCAATACTTGCTCAAACATTTCGTTTAAGTCTGCATTGTGTGTGCGGGGGGCAATCAGTTTGGCGCCACTGGCTTGGACTTCGGGGGTGAGTGGTGCTATGCCGGTGCTGGCAAAATAAGCCAAGGCTGCGATGGCATACATGTCACTCGCTGGGCTACAGCTGCTGGTGGGTACTTCAGGCGCCCGGTAGGGAGTGGCGGTGGTGCTGGCACCGCGAATCATCGCAAATGGTGTTAGCATCCATTGACCATCATCACGGACGATGATGTCGCTGGGGGCTGGGGTACCGAGATAAATCGCCGGGGTTTGGCTATGCAGTTGGCGTACCACTGCGAGAATACGGGTCATTTGGCTGGTGACTTCGGTTTGCGTCAAGGCACCGTTGCGCATCCGTACCGTTTGCCCCAAATCGTGTCCTTGGGGGGCACTGCTCACCGCAATAAACCCGGTGTCGGTGATAGCATGACTGATGAGTGGCAACAATGCTGCATCACTGATGGTCGCAACGCGTGCACTCTGTTGACTCAGCTGCTGTTGCAGTGTGGCGTCGTTAGTGGTCCATTCGGCCACATAAACCAACGCACCACTCTGGTCGTCACGACAACAAAAAACCGCCGCGCCGGCTTGTTCATCGATGGCGTATATCACTCGGTATCGACTTTGGATAACGCGCTCAGGTAGCGACATGGTAGACCTCAATTACATTAGGTGGAACGATGTTCCACTAAAGAATCCCGTTTGCTCGTGCCTGATCAATCCGTTCGACGGTACGGCGCGCGCTCCGAATAGAACCTTCAATCGATGCCATAAATTCTTGTTGGGTGTAGTCACCCGCCAAAAAGAAATTAGTGATGGGAGTGGCTTGGTCGGGTCGATATTGCTCTACCCCTGGCCGCGCTGAATAAACCGAATTGGGGATGCGTACCACGTGTGACTTGAGCAATTTAGCCGTGCGCGCCAGTGGGTGTAGCTCACTGAACTCGCTGAGTACGGTGGCAATCACGTCGGCATCGCTCAGGCGCATCAACTCTTCGGCTGGAGCAACCACCAATTCGATAATCGAACCGCGGCCTTGGTGGTAGTCGGGCGATACCCGAGTGAGGTCGGCGTAGACGCTAATGTGTGTCCCCGAGCTGAAAATCAAGTTGTTGACGTCGGTGACAAATTGGTCGAAATGGAGCTGCACCGTAATCACCGGTTGCCCCTTGAGGTACTTGAGGTTGTCGAGTACCGCATGCTTGCGCATCGACGCCGGTAGAATTTTGCGCAAACTATGCACAGGCATGGCTGATACCACTAGGTCGGCGTGGATTTCTTCGCCGTTTTCGAGGCGTACACCATTGACTTTGTTGGCGGTTTCATCATGCAAAAAATCAGCCACTTTGCTGTTGAAACGAATGTTGACCCCTTTGCCTTGTAAGCGGGCCATCAAGGGATCCCACAAGCGTTCTTGGGGTGACCCTTTGACCAACCCCATCATGGGGGCATTGGTTTCTTTGGCGAAATGGAGCAACGCGGTGAGCACTAATTTGGCTGACACGGTGTCGCATTTTTGGAAATTGAGCGCCAAAGCCATGGCATCCATCACTTTGTCGATGGTGCTTTGTCCCATGCCATTGGCCAAATGCCATTCTTTGTAGGTGATGTTGGCTTGTTTGTCGAGGTAGGCTTGTGAGCCGAAAATTGGTTTAATCAGCCCCCGACCCATACGCAGTTTTTCACCAAAAGTCATCAGTTCGCTTTTGGCGACGCCCATCAGGCCATTGAGTGGTGCGGGTAAGCCTTTGACGAATTCAATCGAGGCGTATTTACCTCCTTTTAGGGCAAAAATCATCTCGGCGGGCTTCCAATCAAAACTATCCGCCAAATCGACTTCCGCAAGGAAGTCGAGTAAGTTGTGATAGGCCCCGAAAAAGACATGTAAGCCACTTTCGACCCAGTCGCCGTCGGGATCACGCCACGCCGATACTTTGCCCCCGGGGACGTCGCGTTTTTCAAGCAAGGTGACTTGGTAGCCACGGTCATTGAGCCATTTTGCGGTGGCGAATCCAGCCGGTCCCGCGCCTGCGATGATGACGTGCATTTTTTCTTCCTTCTTTGTGAAACTGAATCGAATGGCGATTGCTTATTGTTTGCGAATCAACACTTTATCGATGCGGAGGCCATCCATGTCCATGACCTCGAGGCGCCAGCCGTGAGCATCAACAACAGTACCTGCTTGGGGAATGTAGCCGAGGAGCGTTAGTACGTACCCTGCCAATGTATCAAACCGTGCGCTATCGGCGTCTTGGACGACTAACTCGGTGCGTTGCACGACTTCGTCAATGCTGGTAATCCCATCAACCAAAAAAGACCCATCGTCGCGCTTCACAATATGTTGCGATGCCACATCGTCGTATTCGTCGGCAATATCGCCGACGATTTCTTCGAGTACATCTTCAAGGGTGATGACTCCCTCGACCGTCCCTAATTCACCGACCACCACGGCTAAATGCTGTTGGTTTTTTTTGAACAACGCCAGCAAGGTAGCGGCGCGGCTTTGTTCTGGCACAAACAACGGTGGGCGCATGGCGGTCCGTACGGCCACGTTGAGTTCGCCGCTCCGCACCAAGCGCAAAATGTCACGGGCATGCACGACGCCCACTACATGGTCGAGGTCTTTTTCGTAGACCGGTGCCCGCGAAAACCCACTATTGAGCAAATCATCAACCACATCGTTGAGTAAGGCGTTGGCATCGAGTCCATACACGTCGGTACGGGGTGTCATGACTTGGCGTAC
This sequence comes from uncultured Roseiflexaceae bacterium, assembly GCA_903889425.1. Taxonomy (GTDB): domain Bacteria; phylum Chloroflexota; class Chloroflexia; order Chloroflexales; family Roseiflexaceae; genus UBA965. The sequence continues at coordinate 12,462 of CAISXI010000333.1, forward strand.
GGTCAAATCACCGAGGCTAAAGACACTTTCGATGATTTCACGTTCGTGGTGCTCGACGGCGCCACTTTGGGTGCCTTCGCGTACCAATTGGCGGATGTCGTCTTCGGTGACGGCACTGTTGTTGGTGGTGTGTTGGCCAAAGAGCCGGAGCAGGATTTCGGTGGAGCCGGTCAAAATTGCCACCAATGGGCGCGTGACGGTCGAGATAATCGTCATCGGAACGGCCATGCGAATGGCAATCCATTCGGCATGTTGTAGCGCCATCCGTTTGGGGACGAGTTCGCCAATCACCAGCGACAAATAGGATAATCCAAACACCACAAGTACCAACGAAACAGTGTCTGCTTGATCACCGACATACGGAATTGTCGCGATAAAGGGGGTAATCAGTGCGGCAATACTTGCCCCCCCAAAGACACCGGTCAACGTGCTAATCACGGTAATGCCTACTTGAACCGTCGATAACAAGCGATTGGGGTCATCTTGCAGCGCAAGTGCAGCCAAGGCGCGGCTATCGCCATCGTCGGCTTTCTGTTGGAGTCGTCCGCGTCGTGCCGATACCATCGCAAGCTCTGTCCCCGAAAAAACACCGTTGGCAATGACTAGCATCAAAATCAGAAACAGCTCGCTACCCATCACATATACTCACATAAAAAAATCTATTAATACTATAGCAGTTTCTCATGAGAATATGATAAATACCTGAATTGTTTTGCCGATAAATATGTACGTGCGTGCCTTTTGGATTGCATGAAACGGTAGCATTTCAAGGAGGTACATCATGTGGGAACGATTATGGCAATTGCTTTTCCCCGACCAATGCCATGGCTGTGGTCGCTTTGGGACGTTGGTGTGTCCCGTGTGTATTGCACAACTTGAGCGGTATGGCGGTGATATACCGGTGTGTGGTGCGGCACACTTCACCATTGCATTTGTGTATGCAGGAGTATTGCGTTCGGCGATTTTGGTCGTCAAATATGCCCGCCAACGGCGACTCGGCAGCGCGCTTGGGCAGCTATTGGCGGCACAACCGTGGGTGAGTGGCGATGCGGTGATTGTGCCTATTCCTGGTTCGAGCCAGCGCATCGCCCAGCGTGGCTATGACCAAGCGGTGGTGTTGGCGCAGGCGGTGGCGACTTCTCGCCATCGCCCGTTATCACAACAACTCGTACGGGTGCGACAGACGACCGCCCAAGCCAAACTCAATCGCAGGCAACGGCAGCAAAATGTGGCGGGAGCATTTATGTGGCAAGGGGGCGTCCCGCCCACCCAAATCGTGTTGATAGACGATATTTGTACGACCGGTGCCACTATTGCCGCGGCGATTGCGGCCATCCACCACGCCGGCCCGTGTCAGGTACATGTGGTGGTATTGGCACGGGGCGCGAAATGATAAATGGCACAAAAACGTCCATGCTGGAGAATCCCCCAGCATGGACGTTTTTCGGGATATTATTCTTCGATTTCTTCGTCGGCGTCGTTATTGGTTTCGAGCGTATCGAGGCGATCGTGGTCTTCGTCATCACTACTAAACGCATCGGGTTCGCTATCGTCGTGGTCATCTTCGACTGATTCAACATCATCGATATCGTCTTCGATTTCATCGAAGCCGACCCGGCGATCGTTCTCGTCGATGAGTTTGCCGGGGAACGATACTTCGTGGCGATTGTCGGGGTTGCGATGTGATTCGCGGATGACGATCTGGATCTGGTCACGTTTTTCGTTGAGGCTCAATACGGCCGCCGTGTATTCGTTGCCGAGCTTCATGAAGCGAATCAAGCGGGCGGCCAAGCGCGGCTCGAGGCGCCCCAAATTGACGCCGTTGCAGTCGTATACGTCGAGGGCGATGGCGTCATCCAAATAGGATTTCGCTGACATTTCATTATCGCCGCTCGTCGGCACGGGTTTTTTCTGACCATCATAATCGCCGCTCGTCGGCACGGGTTGTTTCTGACCGTCATAGTGGACGGCTTGGACGGGTGGTGCCGATTTTGCTGGTTGGGTATTAGCCCGCCCGTCATAATGAACGGGTGGTGCCGATTTTGCTGGTTGGGTATTAGCCCGCAAGGTGAGTTTTTCACCAGGTACGAGGCTGATTTCGGCATCGGTATCGATGTGCAAGCTGGTGAGAGTTGATTTGCCTGTTTCGATGGCAAACATACGCATATCAACAAATTCACGAGTTTTGGCAGGAGCCGAACGCGTGCGTGCGATTAAGCTGACCATCCGGCGTGCGATGGGGTTGTGTTCGCTGATTTCGAGTACTCGTTGGTACGTCTGTTCGGCGTTATCGTTCTCGCCGTTTTCGAAGTAGGCTTTGGCGAGCCGGTTGAGTGTCTCGATGTCGTTGGGGTCACTCGACAGTAACTGGCGGCTACTATCGATGGCAGCCTCCCAATTGCTGTTGCGGGCATACGTAATCGCTTCGTTTTGCATGTACCGGCGTTGCCGTAATGCTTCGTCTTTCTTGTTCACCGTTGACTCCTTCTCGCCACGCCTCAACTCGCGCGTACACATCCAAATAACGGATGATTGATACAATATGTCACAATCGCAATCGCGATGCTATTGTCGATGCCCTTGGTTTGGGGGTTGTTTACCACATGCGTAGCCACTGCTACGGCAATCATGTTATTGACACTATGCGCCGCCCACCCGGCCCATATCGACCCACTGGCATGGCGCAACCACGCGAGTACCAATCCCATCACAAATGTTTGCATCACAAGCACTATCGCCCCTTGTGATGCCGATAGACTATGCCCCACCGCAAAAATCAGTGCACTGCCAATGATTGCCCCGTATACCCCACCGAGCTGGCGCAGACGCTCCCAAAAATAACCACGAAAGAGGAATTCTTCGCCGAGTGGTGCAATCACTGCTGCCGCAATCAAAAAAACCAGCTGCCCGACATAATCACCGGCGATTAATGGATAACCGGCAGTTTGGTTTTGACGGAGCCCCAGTAATACAAACACCACGCCTACCACAATATTACTTGCGAGCACCAGTGGCACGCCAATAATGCTATAGATAACAACTCGTGGCCAATCGGTAATGGTGACCCCTAAGCGCTCAGGTTGATTGTCAGCTATGCGCCACCACGACCATACCACAAATGCACAATTTTGCAGCAAAATAACCGCAAATACCCCGGTTGTCCCGAGTGCCCGTAAACTGATTTGGCTAGGCCAAATCCCGTTTGCCCACCACAACATGCCCCCTGCCACCCCAACACTCACGAATGCCAATATACCGATGATCGTGGCAATATCGCCGCCGAGGCGGATGTAGGGATTATGCCGGTACAACTTCACCACACACTGTCCCTTGTAACGACCATGGACTCGTCGCGGTGATATGTACGAGCGCTAGCTTGCCGCGCCAATCGTCGGGGCTCGCAAAAAACACCAACACATTGCCGGTGGTGCGGCCACGCCACTTGCCTTTGCTTTCGCCTTCGACCAATACTTCGACGATTTGATCGTGCAGGCGGGCACTGCGCTCGGTGGCGACGATTTCTTGTTGCCGTTCGAGCTCAATCCGACGGAATTGCTTCATGCCGTCGGGAATCGCCATGGCGGGGTCTTCTTCCATCGTTCCTGCCCGGGTGCCAGGCCGTGCCGAGTATGCCGCAATATGCACTTTGTCGAAACGAATTTCGGCGAGTAAGTCTTTGGTACCTTGGAATTCTTCTTCGGTTTCGCCGGGGTGCCCCACAATGATGTCTGTGGACAACGATATGTCTGGCATCGTCGTGCGGATTTTGGCGATGAGTTCGCGGTAACGTTGTACCGTATAGCCCCGGCGCATGCGCTTGAGCATCGTGTCGTGGCCTGACTGAATAGGCAAATTGATTTCACGTGGGCATTTGGGTAATGCGGCCATCGCCATAATCAAATCGTCGGTCATCCAGGCCGGATGTGACGTCAGAAACCGTAAGCGCACCAACCCTGGTACATCGTGCACTGCCCGCAATAAATCAGCGAGGCTGGGGCGCCCAGGTAAGTCGTGTCCCCACGAATCGACGATTTGTCCCAGCAAGGTGATTTCTTTGGCGCCCCGGGCAATAATCCGCGTCACCTCGTCGACAATCTCGGCTAAGGGGCGACTGCGTTCTTTGCCACGGCGGAGTGGGATGACACAAAACGCACACGACATGTTGCATCCGAATTGGATTGGCACATGCACCGATACCGGTGGATTGGTCCAATCTGCCACGGGGAGCGCAGGTTCATCAATGCTGTAGATGGGGTTGGGTGCCAAGGCCACCACTTCGTCTACTGCCGATGGCGAGACGAAATGGTCGACGATGGGCAAGCGCGCCTTGAAGATTGATTCGTTGTTGGGGCCAACCATGCACCCCCACAACACGACCTTCATGTCGGGGTATTCTTTTTTGAAGCGCTGTAAATCGCCTAACTTCCCCAAAATACGTTCTTCGGCAGACGCACGCACACTACACGAATTGAGCACCACAAAGCTAGCGCCACCTGGTTCGCTAGCGGGTACATATCCGACACTTTGTAAGGCACTTTCGAGACGTTCGGAGTCAGAAATATTCATCTGGCAACCAACCGTCCAGACGTAATAACGCCGCTCGCGTGGCGTGTCGTCACGCGAGGTATCGGCGACGTCTGAAAGGATGAGAGGGATGTCGTGCATCAATGGCTCGTCCTTGTGTATTATCACTAACGTCGCATTATAGCATAGCCGGGGGCCGTCGTGCTACCAAACGACAATTGGCAAATCGTTGGTTACGCTTAACTCAGCGGCCTGCCGGAGCGATGCCAAACAGCGCATCACTGGGTGATTGGCCGGCACTTGCATCTGCACCAACAAATTGTTGAGGATGTAAAGCTCATGCTGTAATCGTGGTGCTGATCCAAACGATACGAAATCATCGCCTTCATCTTCGTCTTCTTCGTCGAACTCAAAACCTTCTTCGGCTTCGACGGGGATGATGATGGGGTCGGCAAATTCAATCGGCAAATAAAAGAACGGATCACCGTCGGGTTTGATGAAATGCGGGAATTGCGTATCCAAATCACCTTCGATGATTTGCTTGAGAATCGGATCGAGGTCTTCGTCTTCGGTGAATTTTTTGTTGAGCAACGGCGTGATGTCCATCCCTTGTTCGATGTAGGCTGCTGCTTGGCTGAGGCGATAGAGGTCGCCATAGCGCCGAATGCCACCTTCCCAAATCGATACCCCAGGGTTGGTCATCAAATCGATGACGACGCCTTCTTGGCGCAACGAATCTTGCAGTTGTTGCACCCACTCACGCTCTTCTTCGTATGATTCACGATCTTCGGCGGGAGAATAATTGAATAAAGAACCAACGACAAGCGATATTTCGTTATCTTGTTCGTCGGCACGGTTTTGTTTGTGATTGGCGTTGCTCACGCGAGTACTCCTCAAATTACTGTATAACACTGTAAGTGTACACAATCATGCGCTATCTCGCAACCATTCACCGCACGTGTTCATCGTTTTGTGCTGATATTGCGGAAAATACTTTGTGTATATGACATAATACATACGCTACGTCAAAATAACAGATAATATATACGTGGATGTCAGTGTGGTCCGGTACCGATTGTGTGCAATATGTGTTGTGCCGATGGCGGATGCGTGGGGACTTTCGCTTTACAGATTGCGTCTTGACCGTAACACATACGTAGTCCAATGCAGAAAATCAGCCATACGGCTGACTTGTGTGCGTGTATGATGTTGTCAAAATATGGCGATTTTTGATAACACCTCGATAAAATCTTGCCACGATACCTGGTGCTGTTGCGGAACCTTGTCAGTGTCGTTGCGTATGGCATGTGTAATTGTATGAATGTAATGTAGTAGTCTCAATGAGGGAGTAGTATGCGCAATTATCGTTGGTGGTTGCTTGGTGTGGTGGCATGTGTGGCGATACTGATTGGTGTGGTACGATTCGTGCCTGATGTCGGTTGTCGTGTGGCCAATTCGTTGTGTGTTGATACTGCAGTGCAGGCCAAACTCAAAGGTGGTATGCCGATTGCCCAACCCAAAATCGTGGGTGGCACGGTGGCCATCGAACACGAATTCCCTTGGCAAGTCTGGTTACACCCCGCCAATAGTGCTGATGTCTATTGTGGTGCGTCGCTTATCAATAACAGTTGGGCACTGACTGCTGCGCATTGTGTCGTCGGTGAGACTGCCGCGACGCTGGTGGTGGATTTGGGCGTCCATGACATTAAGGGTGCTAATCCCTACCGCCAAACCATTACCTTGAGCCGAATTATTGTGCACCCCCAATACAATAGCAATAGCGAAGACTATGATATGGCGTTGCTCCAATTGAGCAAACCAGCCACCACTAATCTTGCAGTGGCCGTCATCCCGATTGCTGCTAGCACCGACACCGCGCTCTATGCCGCTGGCGTCAATGCCATTGTCAGTGGCTGGGGGACGACAAGTTCCAATGGCGCAGTATCGTATGTTCTGCGTAAAGTCACTGTGCCGATTGTCGCCAATGTGACCTGTAATACCAATTACGGTGGTGGGATTACTGATCGTATGATTTGTGCAGGCAAACCTCAAGGAGGCGTTGATTCGTGCCAAGGCGATAGCGGCGGCCCGTTGATTGTCAATAGCGCTGGCGTCAAGAAATTAATCGGTGTCGTCAGTTGGGGCGAAGGATGTGCCGCCGCTGGTAAACCAGGCGTCTATGCCAGCGTCATCAATTTGCGCAGCTGGATTGCTGGTTATGTACCGCTGACCAATCAAGCTACGGCAGTTGTGCCATCCGCCACCGCCGTCAAGACCGCTACCGCCGTCAAGACCGCTACCGCCGTCAAGACCGCCACTGCCGTCAAGAC
>CAISXI010000334.1 GCA_903889425.1 uncultured Roseiflexaceae bacterium
CAACCCGCGCACCGGCTGCACCGTAGTGTTGTGCGACCAATTGTTGATAGGCGGGGATATCGTGGCGGTGGGTGGCGTAGTATTGCAACATGAAATGATGTACGACCAAATCATGGAGCACGATCACGCCAGGCAGTTGCTGTGCCACATCCCAGATTTGGCAATGAGCCGTGCTGTTGCCGATGTGATAGATGATGGCGTCGTAGGGTTGTCGTTGCTGGTCGGCTAGCAAGCTGGTGATGGGGCGCATATTGAGATGGGTCGTGAGTTGGGGATTGCTGGGCGTGACGCCGCTATCGTGATAGAGGGTGATATCGGCGTATTGGGCGAGGTAGGGTAATAAATCCTCGCTATAGTCAGAAATACCAGACGGCACGGGATTTATTGGGCTACAGTAGGCGATTCGCCGCATCATATCCTCTTTTTGATAAAAACAGCCGTAGTGGGGATTTGTATGCCGGTGGTGATGATAAATATACGGCTATTATGCCATATTTTTGTCAAAAACTGCGTATGGTATGCTACAATTACTTTAATATGTTTGTAACGAGGTGGTATGGATATTGTGCTCGGTATCGTGCGTTATCTGTTTGTCGGGACGATTTTTGTTGGTGGGGGCATCGTGTTTGGTGCGATTGTATTGCTCGCCATCCAAAAAAGCCGGTCGAAATCGTCAGGTGAACAACAATGACAATCCGGCTAATGCACGTGTCTGATGTTCATGCGGGACCGCCCTTTGCCGCCGAAATCGCCGCCGTGGTCGCCCGCGAAGCACACGAATATGCCCCCGATGTCTTTGTGGTTTCGGGTGATTTTGTGCAACGCGCAGATGAGCTCGCCCAATGGCAGACGATTACGGCGTGGCTCGCCCAAACCCCCCAACCGCGATTCTTGGTGCCCGGTAATCACGACGTACCGCTCTACAACGTCTGGAATCGTCTGTTCAATCCCTATGTGCATTACACCAGGCACATCAGCACCGATTTGATGCCCGTCATGCACCTCGATGGGGTGAGCTTGATTGGTGCCAATACGGCATTTGGCTGGACGATTGATGGTGGCTATCTGTCACCCGCCCAACAAGCCCACATCCGCACCGCCGCCGCCAGTGCCCCTGCCGGGAATCGTCGAGTCGTCGTTATGCACCACCATTTGGTCAATGCCCCTGGCGTGGGACGGCGCAATCGGGTCGCATATCCCAAAGCCATCGCCGCTTTGCTCGACGAATGCCAGATTGATGTGGTCATGACGGGACATATTCATTTATCGTATGTCGGTCATACCCGTGACTTGGTGCCGTCGTTAGCCCGCGGCACGATTATTTGTCAGGCCGGTACGGCTACTTCACGGCGTGGCAAAGGGCGTGAACGCCATATGTGTGCCTATAATACGGTAGAACTATCGACGACGCAGGTAGTTATTCGCCGGCACGTTTATGACCCGAGTACCCAAAAATTCGTCGTCTATGTTGAACATCGTGAGGAGTTACAGGCATAGTGTTATGCTTGTTCTAGAGTTTTATGGTGCAATACGAAGATCCACAATTAGTGCAGCTCGTGCTTGATGGTGACACAGAGGCTTTTAATGACCTCGTCGAACGCCACCAGTCCCGCGCCTATAATTTATGTGTACGGATGTTGGGTGATGCCGACGCCGCCGCTGACGTCGCCCAAGACGCCTTTATTTCGGCATACAAGCATTTGCCATCGCTGCGTGGCGAGTTCCGACCATGGTTGATGCGGATTGTTGCCAACGGCTGTCGTGACGTGTTGCGGAGCCAAAAACGTCGTCCCAGTGTGTCACTCGATCTCGAACGTGACGACGACGATACTCCGGCCATGCAACTCGCTGATACCGGCGACGGCCCCGAAGCAGCCTTGATGAAAAGTGAACTGCAAAAAACCATCGCTGGTGCATTGGCAGAAATTCCCGATGACCAACGTGAAGTCGTCATATTAAGTGACATCCAAGGCTTGTCATACCAAGAAATTGCGGATATGACAGGCATAAATATCGGTACAGTGAAATCTCGTCTCAATCGCGCCAGAGCTCGATTACGCGAATTACTTGTGGCTGCGGAACTCTTACCGAGGGTCAGGCGTCATACTCTTGAAAGTAATACGTAGGTGGAATCATGAAGACGAAACACACAATAACCACTCAAGATATGGAGCAATTGTCCGCATTGCTCGACGGTGAATTATCACCTGCCAATGCCGCCAAATTGCGTCAGCGCATGCAAACTGATGTAGCGCTCCAAGAGGCCTATACGGAGCTGGCCTTGACCCAAGAGGCCATGCGCACCATGCCCACCCTCAAGCCACCGCGGTCGTTGCGGATCGATTCACAGCGCTTGCACCAAGCCCGGGGCTGGCGCTGGTGGTTGATTAGCCCTCCAGGCGGACAACTCTTCCCCACCCTCGGTGTGGCCATGAGCCTCTGCTTCTGTCTGTTGTTTGGCGCAGTCGCCCTGCAACCCGCTGAGAGTCCTGTCCTCAAAGGTGCGGTGACCAGTCCCGCTGCCGAAGCCGCCCCCACCGACGAAACGATTTTAATCGCATCTGATGCGGTTCCACTCGCTGGGAGTCCATGGGCTTGGCTGGGAGCAGTCGCAGGTGCAGGGGTGCTCGGTGGTACCGCCCGTTGGTCATGGCAAATTCGCGGCCGCAAACGCGCCACCAAGCAGTAAATGCGCGTGCCACAACGCCGTAATGCCATCATCGGCATGCTAGTCTTGATGATTGCCATTAATGTCGGCTTCTACTTCATACCTATTGATTACACCATCCTCGGCAATTATGCAATTGCCGGGGTTTTTGGTATCACCGCCCTCGCCAC
>CAISXI010000335.1 GCA_903889425.1 uncultured Roseiflexaceae bacterium
CACCGCAAACATGACGCCACCTACCCCGGCGCCGGATAATTTGGCACCGTAGGCTCCGGCGGCGATGGCGGCTGCGACGAGCTGGTCGAGCAGGGGTGTCGAAACCCCAATGGCTTGGAGCAGGCTGTGGTTTTGGGTGCAGAGTGCGCCTAACAATGACGTATCACCACTGGCAAGGGCCTGTTGCGCCACCACGGTGACGGCGGCGATGGCATCAAACAAGGCATCGTAGTGGGCAGTGGCGTGTTCACGGCGTTGTCTGACGCCAGCAACGGCCAAATGCGTTGGGCTACGTTCGCCACTATCACCTACCACGATGGTAATGGGCTGGGCAATCGTCAAGGGGTCGATACGTGATGGTTGGGGCGTGCCGTCGGCTTGAGGTGGGCGCCGACAAAACGCAATCGGTTGGTCGTAGGCGATGACGGTGTTGTCGATGCCACTGGGGGTGCCGTGCAGGCGTTGCTCGCTGCGGTAGACCAGTGCGCCTACTTCGTCGCTATCGATTTCACGCTGCAAAAATTGGGCCATGGCTCGTACCAATGCGGTCGCCACTGCCGCCCCGCTCCCCATGCCACTGGCAATGGGGATGTCGGAGGTGATGGTGATGGTAATATCGGGGATGGGGCTGTGCCATGAGCTGAGGATGTCGCTGACCAAATCAAGCAACGGATCGCTGTCGACGCCCAATTGCCCACTGCGGGCCAAATCGGGGCTGTGGATGATACAGCCCTGTCCGTGGGGCGCCGTCACAATCTGTACCTGGGCGCGGATGTCGGGCACTGGTACCGCAATGGCGGGCCGACGATAGACGACGGCATGCTCACCGGCAATGATTAATTTGGCAACAGCATGCGTCGTAATCATCGGTATTACTTTCGGGTGAAATGCGTTATTCCCATTCAATGGTGGCAGGTGGCTTGGACGAGATATCATACACCACGCGATTGACGCCAGCCACTTCGTTGACGATGCGGTTGCTGACATGCGCCAAGAATTCGTAGGGCAGGTGGGCCCAATCGGCCGTCATGAAGTCTTCGGTGGTGATGGCGCGCAAGGCGATTACATCGGCATAGGTGCGACCGTCACCCATCACGCCCACGCTTTGGACGGGCAATAGCACGGCAAAGGCTTGTTGGGTGGTACGGTAGAGCCCTTTGGCACGCAGTTCGCTAATAAAAATATAGTCGGCTTCACGGAGCACATCGGCGCGCTGGCTGGTAATCGGTCCGAGGATGCGTACGGCCAGGCCAGGGCCTGGGAAGGGGTGGCGCCAGACCCAGTCTTCGGCGAGCCCGAGCTCCATGCCGGCGGCGCGCACTTCGTCTTTGAAGAGGTAGCGCAGGGGTTCGACTAGGGTCAATGTCATGTCGGCGGGGAGACCACCCACGTTGTGGTGGGTTTTGATGGTGACTCCTTTTTGGCGATCGGGGGCTTTGCTCTCGATGACGTCGGGGTAGAGCGTCCCTTGTGCCAAAAACGTAGCGCCGTCGATTTTGTTGGCTTCGCGTTCAAAGACCCGCACGAATTTTTCGCCGATGATTTTGCGCTTGTGCTCGGGGTCGCTGACCCCGGCTAGGGCGTCGAGGAATTCGACGCTGGCGTCGACGGCGATAAGTTTGATGCCCATTTGATCGCGGAAGGTGTGGATGACTTGTTCGGCTTCGTTGAGGCGAAGCAAGCCGTTGTCGACAAACACACAGGTCAAGTTTTCGCCAATCGCTTTATTGATGAGCAAGGCTGCCACGGCCGAATCGACCCCGCCCGACAAGCCACAGATGACTTTGCCGTCACCCACTTGGGCTTTGATGCGGGCAATGGCATCGTTGACAAACGACGAGGCTTGCCAGGTTGAATCAGCACCACAAATATCGATGGCAAAATGGCGCAAAATCGCCCGGCCATGGGGAGAATGCACCACTTCGGGATGGAATTGGATGCCGTACCAGCCGCGGGCTGCGTTGGCCATGGCCGCAAAGGGCGTGTTTGGACTGTCGGCGAGTGACACGAACCCTGCGGGCAAGGCTTCGATGTGATCGCCGTGGCTCATCCAGACGGCTTGGTTGGTGGGTAATCCGGCAAACAATGGGTGCTGGCAATCGGCGGTGATGGTGGCGGCGCCGTATTCGCGTTGCTCAGCCCGCACCACTTTGCCACCGAGGGCGTAGCTCTGGAGCTGCATGCCATAACAGATGCCGAGCACGGGGATGGTGCTGGTGAGCAGCCAGTCGGGGAGCTGGGGTGCGCCGTCGTCATAGACGCTGGCTGGCCCACCCGAGAGGATGATGCCACGGACATCGTGTTGAAAAACGACGCTGGCAGGGGCGTCGTGGGGGATGAGTTCGGAATAAACACCGATTTCGCGCAGGCGCCGTACGATTAATTGGGCGGTCTGTGAACCGAAATCGAGTACAGGAATGCATTGAGTCATGGTAATATGTCCATATACTTGTGGTATATCCAGCCATACCCGTGATTGATACCCAATTGAGCACGGTAATGTGTGGCTTGGATGAAAATAAATACTGTATGAAATTATAGCACGGGGGCAGGATGGAACTCTATTTGTTGCGCCATGGCATCGCCGAAGACCGCAGTGCATCGGGCGAAGATGCCCACCGCGTCTTGACGGCGGCAGGGATTAAGCAAATTACCCATACTGCGTTGGCAATGCAGACGCTACAAATTACCCTTGATATGATTATCACCAGTCCGTATTATCGCACCCGTCAAACTGCTGATTTGGTGGGGCACAATTATCAACTGACACCTGTGGTTGACAATCGCGTGGCGCCCGGTTTTGACGATAAAAATCTGCTCCATATTACCCAACAACAGCAAAAAAACAAGATATTGTTTGTGGGACATGAGCCCGATTTGAGTTGGATTGTCTGGACGTTGGTTGGGCAACGCATCAATGTGCCCCGCGCCGCCTTGATGCGCCTCGATTCTAGCCCACGGGGCTGGCAACTGATGTACAATTTGGCGCCACAGGCCCAAGCGGCACTGTTGAAGTATTCGTGATCACGGCAATCGTGTGATATACACAACGCTCCTCGTTTCGCAGACGAGGAGCGTTATTAGTTTTGTGTGTAGGATGATTTGTCGGTTACGGCGCCCAGACAATTGGTGATTGATTATCGACTTGGTCGGTGAGTTTTTTGTTGGGGGTGCCGGCACGGGGCCACAACCACAATTCACCCGCTTCGTCGGCGTGGCCGTATTCTTCACTGGGGGGGATGCCGGGCGACCAAAGTGGTGGCAATACCACGGCGAGGGCTTGGCCATCGGGTTGCCAGGCATGGGCTTGGGCGCGGGCAAGGCTTTCGCCAACGGCAGTACCGGTGGCGCTAAAGGTACCTTCGGGAAGATCGATATCGCGTTTGCCGGCAAAGTCAAACAGGGCCGTATTCCAGACATCCCAGCCACTCAACCCACGGGCATCGCCGACGTTTTGGCTACTGAGTGCATACGTATCGCCTTTGGGACTGATACTGGTATAGCGTGCCCAGCCGGCAAAGCTATTGAGCAAGGTCTGTTTGCCGTCGTAGGCATCGACGCGCATGAGCAGGTTGATGTCGACTTCGACGCGCATGCCAATAAACACATGATATACAATCGATTTGCTGTCGGCGCTCCACACCGGGCGGTAGACCACCAACCCGGCTTGGGGGTCGCCGGTATCTTTGCCATCCGCAGTGACCGGATCCCAGCCGTTGGCGCCTTGCAGGTTGACGAGATGCAATTTGTTGCCTGCCGTAAAACCACTATCGGTTGACGAGGCATCGGCGCGACTAGGGCGCGTCACATAGGCGATGCGTTTGCCATCGGGGGATACGGCAGGATCGCAACCCTCGCCGATTTTTTGTTCTTGGGGATTGGCGAGGATGCGCATGGCCACACTGGCATCGCGACAAAACGTCGCCCAGGTCAGCCACGTGGTTGCTGGGGCGGCCTTGGTTGGGCTACTGGCATAGACAAAGCCACTACTGTCGGGCAGCCAGGCGATGGTGGCAAAGGTGCGTTGGTCGTCAGTGAGCTGGGTGCTGGTGGTGGTGGCCCGGTCGATCAGCCAGAGACTATCGAAATCGTTGTGTTTAATGGCAATGATCTGTTTACCGTCAGGAGAGACGGCAAAGTCTATCACACCAGCCAAAATCGGGCGCATGGTGGCATTGGCAACACTATAGGCCACGAGGTTGGTTTGTTGGAGAAACAAAATTTCGCCACCACTAGGCATTGGTTGCACAGTGGCTACGGGTGTTTCGGTGATAATCGTGGTGCTAGTGGGGGTGTTTTCTGCCACTGTGGGTGTGCTGCCATCACCCACGACGGCAGTATCAGTGGTGGCGGCAGTGGTAGGGGTTGCGTTATTTGCTTGGGGAACTGCACAACTCATCAGACTACAAACGATAAATCCAAATAACAAAATGCGGCGCATTAGAGGTACTCCTTTTAATTGTCGAGTTATGACCGAGTACGCATTGGCCATATGCGTCGCATGGCTGCCACAATAAATGCAATACTAATAATCCATGATTCGATGATGCAGATAATCCATGTGGCAGGCAGCGTAATGGTGAATCCTTTGATGTTCACCACATGGGTCCAGATTTGTTGTTGACGAATAGCGGTATCGGTCAAATACATGGCAATAAATGGATGGGCTGCCAGCCCGATATTGGCGACGGCGTCGAGTACTGCGGTGTCATCCAAAAACTGTGCCCAGATGATGGGAATCGTGACGGCGAGTAAGGGTAACCCGAACACAAATCCTAGTACCGTCGCCAAGGCAAATCCAATCGCAGTCAGGGGAGTATTGGCTCGCGTCGACCAATAGATACCACAACTAGTAAACAACAGCACACTCGCACAAATGATGGCGTACATGATGAATAATTCACCTAAATCGACACCCCCCATCAAAAACGTCATGGCGATTAGGGGCGTCATGGCGCTGAGGAGTAACCCGCAGTAGGCAAGAGTTGCGAGAATTTTGCCGAAAATAATCGTACCGGCACTGAGCTGTGAGGTGAGCAATAAATCAAACGTTTGACGTTCACGTTCACCGGCGATACTGCCAGCAGCAATGACGGGCGCCATGATGGTGAGGATGGCCATGGCGGTGACAATCAAGGTGAAAAACACCGTATTGCCGATGTCACTCGATTGCCCATCGGATGACAAGTATGAGGCGGCATAGACCAACAACGCGGTGCCGGCGACGGCCGTCAAAAAGCCTACCAGCAACCAAAATGCCCGTGGGGTGCGCATGCGCCCACGTAATTCACGGATGAGAATCGGATTGATATCGCGGCGCATACGCTTCTCCTAGTTGAGCCCAGCAGTGACTTGCAAAAACGTCCGCTCGAGCGTATTGGCTTCGCTAGCGAATTGTTGGACGGGGATATTGTGTTCGATACAGGCCTTGAGCAACTCAGCTTGGGCGGCATCATCGCCATTCATTTGCACGATATAGCGGGTGGGGAGTTGTGGATCGACGCTAATGGTGTAATTAAAATGCGTAACCAAGGCATAAAGCGCCGGTGTGGGCATTAGTGTCTGGATTACGATTCGGCGTGATTGCTGGGCACTGAGGAGCGCAGTAATCGTATCGTACGCGACCAATTTGCCCTGCTCGAGGATGATGAGGTGGGTGCATAAATCGGCCAAGTCCGACAAAATATGCGAGCTAATCAAGATGGTTTTGCCTTGGTCATGGAGTTCATGGAGCAAGGCGCGTAATTCAATGCGTGCCCGCGGGTCAAGGCCACTGGCTGGCTCGTCGAGCACTAGGACTTGGGGATCGTGGAGCAAGGCGCGGGCGAGGCTGAGGCGCTGGGCCATGCCACGTGACAAACTCATCACCAAGCTATCGCGTTTGCTGGCGAGATCAACGAGCCCGAGTAAATCGTTAATCAAGGCAGGGCGCGTGGCCACTGGGATGTCATAGCAGCGGGCATAAAAGTCGAGGTATTCGGCGGCAGTCATCGCTTCGTAGACCCCAAAGGTATCGGGCATATAGCCAATCAGGCGTCTGACGAGGTGTGGTTGTGCATTGACCGATATGCCATCGACCCACACATCACCACTCGTGGGGGTAATCAGGGTGGTGAGCAGGCGCATGCTGGTGGTTTTGCCGGCGCCATTGGGACCAATCAATCCCACCGTGGCACCTTTGGGGATGGTACAGTCGATCCCGTCAAGGGCACAAAAATCACCGTAGAGTTTGCGTAATTTATCAAATACAATCACGATTATCTCCTCGGTTTACCATATAAGTTAGGCCATTTCGTTGCGACGAAGCACGTAGACGACCAAATCACAGATACCACTCATCATGGTGCTACTGCGTTCGATGCGGAAGTAGGGCTCCATCAAGCGTTGGTAATGACTGACACTGCGGATATTATCGCCACGGTCGAGCCAGTGCATGGCGCGCCCAAACACATTCCAACGGTTTTGGGTGGGGATGTCTTCGACCATCAAAATTGTACCGTCGTGGCGCAGGACGCGGTGTAATTCAGCCGCAGCCCGTTGCACAAAGGCATCGTCGAGATGATGGAATACGCCCATAATCAATACCGCATCAAAACAGGCATCGGTATAACCGAGCTGGTCGCCACTCATGACACTGACGGCACTGCCGTAGCGTTTGCGGGCATAGCGCACATAGTGGGGGGCGATGTCGAAGCCCACATAGCGTTCGGCAGGGAAGCTACGGGCAAATTGTCCGGTGCCACTGCCATAATCGAGGAAGCGTCGGGTCTGATCGCCACCAAAGGGTTGTAATTCACGTGCGATGAGTTGGTAATCTGCTACGAACCCGAATTCGGCAATACTGCGAAAAATGTTCCATAATACGGGCTGCCGCGCCACCATATTGAGTAGTTCTTGAATCATTTACTGCTCCAATTGTGAAGTCATGGGGCGTTGCGCCAGACACAACAATGATACCCCAATCGGTAATTGCACGCCAATCGCTAATAAGCGTGCTTCTATCCCCAATGCCGTCAAGCCCAGTCGATTGACGAATGGCGACGGTAATTGTAAGTCGGATTGCGCAGAAGCATGCTCGGCACTGCGGCGCTCGGTGACGCGTTGGGCGAGTGCCATCGGGAAGAGGAGGGTGTTGATGTAGCTCGATTTTTGCACGACAAACCCTGCCGCTGTAACCCGTGCAATCATTTGTTGGTGGGTATAGCGCCGTTCGCTGTGTACGCGGGCGTCGTGATGACCACGTAGCCATTCAAAGGCGGGTAAGCGCAACAATAGATGTCCACCTGGTTTGAGGACCCGCAGACACTCACGCAAGGCACCCACGTCGTCACGCACCCCTTTGTGATAAATCACTTCGAAGCTGGTAACGAGATCAAAAGAATTATCAGCAAAAGGGATTGCTTCAATCGATGCCTGGGCGACGGGTAGGGCTGATTGGGCGGCATAGTGCGCGGCGATGGCCGAATAATCGAATCCCATCGGCTGCCCGTAGTGACTGAGCCACGGTAGGTTGCCGCCGGTGCCACACCCGGCATCGAGGATGCGGCGTGGGGTGGTGGTGGCCGGTAGGGTGCCCAGCCAGGCATCGGCGATTTGGCGCATCCCCACATACCACCACAAGGTATGCTCGACATGGGCCATTACTTCGTATTCGTGCCGTTCCATCCACTACTCCTTGATTGCGCATCACGTGATATATTGACGAATAACAGATTACCACATAGACTGTGTGTATGTGGCCGTATCCATGTATTATAGGGGGTCGCCATGCGCCTGTCTCCAGCCAAAGTAGCCATGTATGCCGAGGGATTGGTCGATGTGCTCGCCGATACCGATGGTGTGTTGTTTGATTGCGATGACGCCGATTTGCGCGTTGCAATCAACGAAATAATCACTGACGAACTCATGGCCGAAGAACGTCTCGACGCCGAATTACACGATTTGCTCCAAAAAAACGCCCACTACGAAATCGCCATGCGCCGTGTCAACTATGACGAACTCTTCAAAAAAGCCAAAGCCCAAGAAATTCGCAAACGAGGAATTGTGCTGTAACAAGTGCTATTTATGCGGTGAAAACAGCCCACACAACTGCAATGTTGTGTGGGCTGTTGGTATGCAGTGACTATTTTCTATAACA
>CAISXI010000336.1 GCA_903889425.1 uncultured Roseiflexaceae bacterium
GCATCAATGAATGCCGCACCATCTGAGCCATAATTGGCATAGACACCGTGTTGATAGGTGATACCCGCTTGACTCGCCAAATCGGCACAATGCCACAACAAGCGCCGGTCATACTGAATCGCGGCGTCTTTGTGCACCAACGTGGGACCACCACCGAGGCGGGCGTCGTATTCACGTAGCCCCACCGTCGGCACATCACCGGTCAGCCCCACATCGAGAGCCAAGGCCATGGCGAAATTGCCACGGATGCCCATAGCCCGCGCACCATGCAAGCCGTTTTCTTCTTGGATGGTTGCGCCCAACCACAGCTCACACCCCAACGTCGCCACATCGAGGTCATGGAGCAATACGTCCATAATTGCGAGTGGCATGCGGTCATCCATCGCTTTACCACTGACATAGCGCCCGACGCGCTGTAATGGCCGATACCAAATCACCGCTGACCCCACATGCACGCCAAATAATTCGGCTTCACGACGGCTCGTCACGCCAATATCAACAAAAATGTCTTCGAAGCCCAAATGCGCTTTGTCGAGTTGGGGCAACGTCATCACATGGCCGCTGGCTGCTGCAAAAATCCCCCGCGCCGCCACGCCGTTCCGCCCCAATACTTGGGCCGTTTGGCCAATCATGTAGCGGCGGTCGGGCGATTGGCGGCGGGCACCTTGGGCCGTGTCGAGCAGCAAAAAGCCGTCGTCGGTGATGCTGCGCACCACAAAGCCGATTTCGTCCATGTGGGCTTGGATGAGGACACGTGGGCCTTGACCTCCCACCTTGACGAGCAAATTCCCCACCTGGTCAATCACGACTTCCTGAACCAGCGGTTGCCAACGTTGGACGAGGTAGTCACGCACGGCGGCTTCGTAGCCACTCGGGCCCGGAATATCACAGAGTTCACGCAGGAGCTGCAATACATGTGCGTCGTTCATGACGACCTCCTCTCAACACCAACATTATTCGCTGTCAGTTACTTTGCCAATCCGGGCAAATTCTCCGGGCACCAAACCACAGGCCAGTGTCATGGCGCGGGCCGCCAATTGCAAGGGGATGATTTCGGCCAGCGGCGCAAATGCCAATTGTGGCAACGCCAAGGTCGGGTAACGGCGGGTGGTCTGTACTGGACCAATCAACCATACTTCGCTACCACAGGCATGTAATTCGTCTGCGAGGCGCATGTCATAGGCAAACGTTGCCCCTGGACCGGCACAAATCACGGCGCGGTGGCCAGGACCAGCGATTTCGAGTGGACCATGACGAAACTGGGCGCTGCTCAAGGCATCTGCCGACAAGCGGGCAGTTTCTTTGAACAACAACGACCCTGCCAGCGCCGTGGCATACGACGGACCACGTCCCACAAAGGTAATCGGCCCGGCTTGGCGCCATTCTGCCGGCAAACTCTGCGGGTCAAATTGGGCCAGGACGCGGCGCTGGGCTTCGAGGGCTGGCAATAGTTGATCGGCGATTTGGGCGGGAGCATCTCCCACCACCCGACCGGCCAAAATCGTTAGGGCCAATAATGACGTGGTATATGTTTTGGTGGCCACCGCCCGCTCTGGACCAGCCATATGCGGGATGATGTGATTGGCGTGGCGGGCCAACGTGCCGGTGGGGTTGTTGGTGACGGCAATCAACAACGATTGGGGGTGGCGATCATTGAGCAATCGCACCGCTTCGATGGTTTCACCCGATTGCGAAATCACAATCAAGGCCGTGTCACGGGTCAAGGCTTGATGGCCAAAGTGCAACAACTCAGACAATTCGATGTGCATCACCGGCCAGCTCGCCGCAAACAATTTGAGCATCGCAGGGTAGGCTGAATAAAACGAACTCCCCATGCCGGTGATAATCACCCGTCGTGGCGCCGCATCACGCAAGGCCTTGGCGGCGATTTCGAGTTGACTCCCTGCAGCCAAATGGGCCCGCAAGGCGGTTTCGAGTAAATCGGGCTGGGCCTGTACATCACTCAAAAAATCACTATTGCTCATTGGTTCCTCCGTTATTCACACAACAATACAGTGGTATTCATCAAAAAAACTATGCCATTCCCAGTAGTGATTTGGCATCGGCCACATCGACCAATGTCGCTGGGCCGGCGATTTTGCCCCGAATCACGTCGTGATTGGGCAGAATCGCCTGAATCGCCGCCACGACGGCCTCTTCGTGCGATTTGGCCAGCATAAATACCGCCGTCGGGCCCGTATCTGTCGAACAATAGACGGGGATGCCTTGGGCGCGCAGTTCATTGCACATCCGAAACAACAAAATATTCTCGGGCTCCCAGCCGATGATTTTGTAGTCGTCGCTCCCCGACATGGTAATGCCGTGCAAACGCATACTATCAATCTCCGACATCCGCCCCAACGCCTGCCAATCACCACGGCGGGTGGCGGCAATGGCGGCGACGATTTCTTCAGACCGGGTAGCCATCCACCCTGCAAACAACGAACTATGGGGGGCATCGACATGGGCTTGCTCGGTTTTGAGACCAATCCGTGACGCCATCGGCACCGTCAGCAACGATACGTCGGCAAACAAGGCCGGATCATCGAGACGCACCGCAAAACTCTCGGCATGGCTTAGGCCAGGGTGTGACACCCACAACGCAATCCCCCCTACCGCCGCGCGACATCCTGACCCCGCCAGCAACCGTGCCACACAGCTCACAAAACGTTGATTGGCAATCATGTCGGGGCCAAACAAGGCCGCAATCCCTGCCACTGCCAAGGCTGCCGAACCCGAGGCGCTCGAGCCCAAGCCTTTGCCTTCGACGGCAGTGCGAAAGAAGTTGCGGCTCCGCACTACCGCCCGCCACGATACCCCCGCCATCGCCCGCAGGGCGTCGAGGGTTTGCACCACACGGTCGCGTTCGCGTCCCTGCGCCGGTCCACTGCCAATCCAGATGTCATCATCACTGAGTTCGGGCACAAATTCCACCAACGTCAAGGTGCTCGCCGCATCACTATTCACCGAGATACTGGGCAGAAAAGCAATCCGTTGCGCCCAATCACTCAAACCATGATATTTGAGGATGCCTTGCATGGGGTAGGCCCGGGCTGCCGCTGCATGGTTGGCGCAGGCAGCCGGTAATTGGGTGGGATAGTCGGCAACCGCCACCTGATGGGCGGCCAACGCATCCAAAATTTGTTGATGGCCCTGGCGCATATGCGCGTCGAGTGCCGTAATCGCGGCAGGAA
>CAISXI010000337.1 GCA_903889425.1 uncultured Roseiflexaceae bacterium
CAACCCGCACGGCCACTGCTACCGCAACCGCCATACCCGCTCCATAGGGGTATAATTCCTGACACCCTACAATCCACCACCCCGCGGCATACGCTATACCGCGGGGTGGTCACACGAAACCTGCGCAACCGAACCAACCTATCTCCGGCAAATTCACGACCGCGCCCCACGTGTTTTCCATAAAAAATAATAATAATTGACCAAATTAATCGTAAATTGAACAATACACGTCTTGCAGTTTCTTAAAAAATATAATCTCGGCGTTTTGCGACGAAAAAAATAGATAAATAAATGCAATTAATGCAGTATAATAATGAAACAACATTTACACAATCCATCAAAAGGATTACTATGCGTTATCGTATCTATGCACTTTTTATTATCACATGTGCGCTATTGGTGAGCATCATCGGGTATATCGGCATAAATGTAGCGTATAATTCGTCGCCATTACGGCGAATCCAAACCGCCCAAGAAATTGCAAAATTAAGTGGTCAATATCAATTCCACAGTGAAATAGATCAAATCAGCGATTATGCACCGCGGATTACCAACTATGCCCGCCCCAGCCGGCATGATCAGCTGGTCATTGATGGGTCGATTAATGAATCATTACAAACCAGCACCCTCACAATTGCCAATGCCAATGGCATCATGCTCGAAATCAGGCGCGAGCGCGGTGTTACCTATGCGCGCCAACCTGGCACGGGCTGGCAACGCACGAATAGCAACAATACGGCCCAAGTCAATACACTCAGTTATTTGGCGGGCATGACTCATGCTGCGGTGAATCCTCAACGTGCCAATAGCTATGATTTTGACTTTGACGGGCTGGCATTTACCGAGCATTTTGCCCGGCTTTTGAATGCAGACGCCGCCCACGGGATTAATTACAACCAAGAATGGTATGCGATTGCCAATTCGAGCCAATTCAAAAAAGCCACCGGCAATGGTCAATTAACGCTCGACAGCGATGGTTTGCCCGATACGATGGCACTCCAACTCACCATCCCCGCCAGCGATCGGGCGGGCAGCGTGCAAACCAGCATCAAGACGACGTTTTTTGCGTATGCCCGCACTGGTCTGGCCCTACAGAAATTAGTCAATAATCCGTTGTTGATAATCGGAAATATGTTAGGTACTGATAGTAGTGCCATCCAAAACATATTGTTCGGCATGCTAGCAATCATGACGGTGAGTATCATCGGCGGATTGGTGCATCTGTTCCGCACGCGGCTGTATTTGCCGATTACGCTACTCGCATTAGGGATGATGGTATTCCAGCCATTTAGCACTATCCCTCGTTCATCGGCGGCAACCAACCAGACCACGAACCCGACCCCCGACACCGATACCACGACCACCACCACCACTGATCCACCGTCGTTTAACCCGCTGATATCACCACTGCAGCAATTCAGTGGCATTGCCTTGCCCAGTGCCGGGGTCCAGCGTAGTGGCACAACCGTGATTGCGACGCAAGCAAATAGTCGGGCATTGGGCAGTAGTCGGGCCGGCAGTAGTGACCTTGATAGTGACAAGGATGGCTTAGCTGATAGTGAAGAACAACTCCGGGGCACCAACATTAATTTGGCAGATACTGATGCTGATGGGCTCAACGATTATGACGAAGTCAAATTAGGCACCAATCCCCTGCGCGCAGATAGCGATAACGATGGACTCAATGACTTTGCCGAAGTACAATTGGGGACCAAGCCAGGGAGTGCTGATAGCGATCTCGATGGCTTGAGTGACTGGGTGGAAGTGACGAAATTCACCCAATATGCAGGGTCAAGCAATAAATTCTACACCAACCCACTCAGCGCAGACACCAATCACGATGGCACCAATGATCTCGTTGAATGCCCACAAAAACTCATCACTGCCAGCGAACCGTGTACCGACACCAATCGTGATGGGGTGCCCGATTTTCTTTCGTTTGATAATGACGGTGACAAAGTCCCTGACAACTATGATTTGGCGCTCAACGACACGAGTAGTGGCACTTATAGCAACGCCAAACCATTCACCTACAAAATCCAGAACACCACGAGTAGTATCAAACCACTCACCGTCGACATGCAGATTCGACCGAGCAACGATGCGCTA
This sequence comes from uncultured Roseiflexaceae bacterium, assembly GCA_903889425.1. GTDB lineage: Bacteria > Chloroflexota > Chloroflexia > Chloroflexales > Roseiflexaceae > UBA965. Next base: position 2,110 of record CAISXI010000337.1, read on the forward strand.
CTCTATGCCAACAATGCTATTTATGATTGGCCGAGTAACGACAGTGATGGCCAAGTCACGCGGGTACGCAACACCACCTTCCAGTCGAGTAGTGTGTTTAATGCCACTGATGCCACGGCCAGCAACGGTGACATTAAAGTGACTGCCATGCTCGAAATCCGCATCCCAGTGAGTAGTGGTCAATACGGCAATTTACCGGTCACGGCGTGTCTGGGTAGTACCAACGAAGTAAAGCTCAACAGTGCCGACGCAAATTCGTGTATCGACAGCACCAAGACTCGCCCCTACGGCATGAGCATCGGTTGGAGCCGGGACGAACAAGGCAATACCAAGAGCAACGAAATCAGCGTGAGTCTACCGCTCAACCCCGATTATGATCAGAGCGGCACGATTGTCGCCTATAGCACAAAAATGTATTACATGACCAGCGCTCAACCGTGGGTCAACGATCATCAAGTACGCCTGCAATGGATTATTTCTTCCATCCAAGATAGTTGCCCTGCCAGTAAACCCGACTGCACCCCAAATGAGCGCATCGAGTATAGTTCGTTGCTACAAAGCTACTACAGCGACTGGTCACTGATTGGCATGCAAGCAACGGAGAATCTAGGAGTCAAGGCCAGCCTAATCTATGAAGATATCACCAAAGCAGATATTACCGATAATGGCAAGCGCCGCTTGGCAATAACCCAAGACGCCAACTTCCTCAAAAGTAATTTTGTGAATCTGCCGTTTTTGCAAATCGACGGCAACGACAACGACAAATCAATCGCAGTATTGTTTGACAACACCAAAAACAGTGCGGCGGCTGTTTCTACGACGAGTTATGGACTGAACAAAAACGCCACGCGGGTGTCGAGTTTCAACTATCCCACCATGCTCGACATGGTTGCCATCAACTCTACCGAAATTCCCAAGGTGCTCAATAATTCGCTCTGTCGCAAAAATGGCAAGGCCGATGATTGTGCCGAAAAAACCACATTGCGCACCGGTTGTGAAAACAACACCAGCGTCGCTTGTCGCCCTGCCATCATTATCGCCACCGAAACAAATGAACGCTCGGCGGGATTGTCATTTAGTACCAATAGTATTAACTTTCAAAATCAAGAAGTCATTGTGTCACGTACTGCCAACGGGATCATCTATGGGATTAACGCCGGGCAATGGGTGGCATTGACGAGCAACAACGATATGTCGACCGAGATGGCAGCGATTCAACAACAATTTGTCAAACCCATTACCCCAACGGCACTTACTGACCAAGAATGGAATACATTCAATCAATCGTTGCTCTTCTCGAGTATGGCATTATTCGGTCAACCCCAAGCCCGCGGCTATCAGCAGAGCCAGATTCCCAACGTGCTTTTGGGGATTAGCAAGGGAATTTTTAACGCAACGGCCAAAACAACTTGGGGTGATGAAGTTGCAGATGTATATGCCATCTATGCAACTGTGGTCAACGCCAGATTTGCGAAATTGCGCATCGACTCAGTACCTATTCAATCAAACACAAACACGCAGTTAAATTCTACAGTAAGTGCCACAGAACTCTCATCAGAAGTTATCGATGACATATCAGGAATTTTTGATGACCTCAATGGGGTGAGTGCAAAAAACAAACTTTCCCTGATGTTTGCGGCACTTTCGATTGCAAATACGCTCTTTAGTGTGGGTACCACCTTTGACAAAAGCGGGAGGATTAGCCCCGAAACTCAATCACTTGTCATCAATACAATCACCCTCACCGCATCGATATATTCAATTGTCAAAGAATCAATGGATGTTGCCAAGGCACTCAAAGCAGTCAATGGAGTGATGAGCAAAGCGGTAGAGGCCGCTAAAGCCGCAAAATCAGCTGCCGCCGCTGGCAAATTTGCCAAATTCATGAAATATCTTGGTCCAGTCATGATTGCGATTGCGGTTGCCGCCACGTGGGCGGTGGGCATCATGACCGCCATGAATGCGGAATACGGCTGGCAAAAAGGAAACGCCATCGCCAGTATGATTGGCCAAACCATTGCGATTTTGTTTGTATTGGCACTCACATCGGTCCCCGTAATTG
>CAISXI010000338.1 GCA_903889425.1 uncultured Roseiflexaceae bacterium
CATGCAATGACGGCGCTACTACACCGCCAAGAAGTTTTTCAGCATGGCGTGACCATGCTCGGTCATGATGGATTCGGGGTGGAATTGCAGGCCATAAATGGGATATTTCTTGTGCTTGAGGCCCATGATAATGCCGTCGTCCGTCCAGGCCGTTGTCTCGAGCTGGTCGGGAAGCCCGTCTTTGCGCACGATGAGTGAGTGGTAGCGCGTGGCCATGAAATGCTGTGGCAAACCGGCAAATAAGCCATGCGCGTCGTGATTGATGGCCGAGCGTTTGCCGTGCATCACAAGCGGGGCGCGTTCGACGATGCCCCCAAAGGCCTGACCGATCGATTGATGCCCGAGGCACACGCCGAGGGTGGGGATTTTGGGGCCCAGCTCTTTGATAATGGCGATGCTGATGCCCGCCTCGCTGGGGGTACATGGTCCCGGCGAAACCACAATTCGTTCGGGCTTGAGGGCGACGGCTTCTTTGACGGTGATTTGGTCGTTACGCTTGACCAGTACCTCGGCGCCCAGTTCACTCAAATACTGCACCAGATTGTAGGTAAAGGAATCGTAGTTGTCGATGAGCAAAATCATGCCACACCTCCATCTGTGATGAAGCGGTCGGCGAGTTCGAGGGCCCGCAAGGGCGCGGCAGCCTTGTTGCAACTCTCGCGGTACTCCATTTCGGGATCGCTGTCGGCTACCACGCCGCCGCCGGCCTGCACATAGGCGATGCCGTTGACAATCACGATGGTGCGCAAGGCGATACAGGTGTCGAGGTCGCCGTTGAAACTCAAATGGCCGACGGCGCCGGCATACACGCCCCGCCGCGATTGCTCGAGTTCGGCGATGATTTGCATGGCGCGGATTTTGGGGGCGCCACTGACGGTGCCAGCAGGGAAGCAGGCCCGTAAGGCGTCGATACCGCGCATGTCGTCACGCAATTCGCCAGTGACATGACTGACCAAATGTTGGACGTGGCTGAATTTTTCGATTTGCATGAAGCGCGGCACCCGTACCGTCCCTGGCTTCGACACCCGACCAATGTCGTTGCGCCCGAGGTCGACCAGCATCAAATGCTCGGCTTTTTCTTTTTCGTCGTTGAGGAGTTGTTGTGATAGCGCTTCGTCTTCCTCGGCAGTTTTGCCGCGGGGCACAGTGCCGGCGATGGGGTGGGTGGTGACGATGCCTTCTTCGACTCGCACCAGCAATTCGGGCGAGGCACCGACCAGAATGCCGTCAGGGGTGGTCAGATAAAACATGTAGGGCGAGGGGTTGACGGTACGCAAGGCGCGGTACACCGTGAATGGATCGGTGGTGATGGGGCGACTAAAGCGTTGCGACGGCACCACTTGAAAAATATCGCCGGCGGCAATGTATTCTTTGGCGTGCAACACCCGCTCGACATACTCGCCCAACGACACGTTGGATGTCACCGGCACTTTGGCCGGAATCGGTCCTTCTTGCAACGCCATGTTGGCGGGCAAGGGTTGGCGCAAGCGGTTGACAATGGCGTTGATGCGCAATTGGGCCCGTTGGTACTCGGCGGCCAAATCATCGGCATCGAGGTGCACGTGGCTGATGACTTTGATGCGGTGGCGCACATGGTCAAACACCAAGAGTGTATCGACAAATTGCCACATGCCATCGGGCATTTCGTAGTCGCAATGCTCGGGGCGGGGGATGCGCTCGAAGTTGCCGACGGTTTCGTAGGCCATATAGCCCACGGCGCCCCCCACAAAACGGGGCAAATCGGGCAAGCGCACCGGACGGTAATCGGCGAGGTACGAGGCCAGCAATTCGAGGGGATCCTCGTAGGCGATGGTTTGTTTGTAGCCCCCTTGGACGGCGTGGGCTTTGCCGTTGGCAAACCGCAACGTCATATAGGGGTCAGTACCGATAAACGAATAGCGCGCCAAATGTTGGCCACCCTCGACCGATTCGAGCAAAAAGCTCCACGGGCCTTGGGCAGTTTTGAGGTAGGCCGAGACCGGCGTCTCGAGGTCAGCGGCGATTTCGGTGTATAACGGGCACAAATTGCCTAGGCTCGTCATAGCCTGCATCTCGGCAAGGGACGGCACGAATTGCATGGCGTTCTCCTCTTGAATCACACCCACCGTGGCAGTTTACCGCGCCTTCGGCGGCAATCTACAAATCATGGTGGGTGATAACACACCCCAGGGGTGTGGTTAGTTTTTGAAGTACAGCAAACCCATGGCTTCGTCCATCATGCGCACCGTCTCTTGGGCGATTTTGCGGGTTTTGGCGTTACCAGCGGCCAAAATCTCGTCGACCAAATTGGGTTTGGCTTCGTAGATGGCCCGGCGTTCGCGCATCGGTTCGAGGAAGTTGTTGATGGCGACGGCCAACTTCTTTTTGACCTCGACGTCACCCACATTGCCGGTGCGGTAGCGATCTTTGAGGTCGTTGACCTCGGCCACATCCGGGTTGAACATGTCGTGGTAAATGAAGACCGGGTTGCCTTCGACCTTGCCGGGGATGTCGGCGCGGGTGCGATTGGGGTCGGTATACATGCCGCGGACTTTTTGTTCGACTGTTTTGGCATCGTCCGACAACAAAATCGTATTGTTGAGGCTTTTGCTCATCTTGGCTTGGCCGTCGGTGCCGATGAGGGTGCCGGAATCGGGCACGAGCACATCGGGTTCGGGGAAGACCTCACCGTACAAAAAGTTGAAGCGGCGCGCGATTTCGCGGGTGATTTCGACATGGGCTTCGTTGTCTTTGCCGACGGGCACCAAATGGGCGCGAGGCATCAAAATGTCGGCGGCTTGGAGCACCGGGTAGCCCAGCAACCCGAGGGGCAATTGGTCGTCGTCGATTTGGGCGGCGCGGGCCATGTCTTTGATGCTGGGCAAGCGGCTCAAACGGGCTACTGAAACCAGCATTTCGAAAATCAGGTTAATCTGATAGATTTCTTTGACCGACGATTGCACATAAAAGGTGACTTTGTCGGGGTCGAGGCCACAGGCCAACTGGTCGATAATCATGTCGCGGATGTTTTGTTCGATGCCCATGACTTCGGCTTTGTTGGGTTTGGTGGTCAGGGTGTGCAAATCGGCGATGATGAAATAGCATTCATAGTCGTTTTGCAGGCGTAGGCGATTAGCAATCGAGCCCACATAGTGGCCCAAGTGGTATTTGCCGGTGGGGCGATCGCCCGTGAGAATGCGTTTTTGGGGAGTCATCCGTTCCTCCATACTGCTTTTGGCATACAAAAAACCGTCCCTTGCTGATGCAGGGACGGGTAAATTACCCGCGGTGCCACCCCGATTCGTCACAACGTGACGCGCTTTCCGTGCATCCCAATGCGCAAAATTCACGCAGGTGGGGCAACACTTTTTACCATGATAACGGTGGTAAGCTCCGGCGGCTTCTACTGAGGGGGATGCCCCGTTCGTTCCGCAGCTCCAAGGTCCATTCACACCTCACGACACCACCGACTTTCCACCAACCGTCGGCTCTCTGGGGGGTCATGATGAGGCGTTACTCTTCCTCTTCATCGCTGTTGCGGTCATCATAGCGACCTATACGAGAATTGTCAAGTTGACATCAGCCTGCCCGCCTGCCAGAGCCACTTCAAGGTGCTATAATTTAGCAACGGATTATTTTTGCACAGTCATTTTATAGATAGCACATCGACGATCCCTGTCGATGGAGGACAACGCCCTATGACCACTCCCCAAGCACAATTATTCGATCGCATTGCCCAGCGCACTGCACGCATCGGCATCATCGGTGTGGGGTATGTGGGGCTACCCCTAGCCGTGGTATTTGCCGAAGCCGGCTTTCGCGTGACCGGGTTTGACCTGAGTAGCGAACGAGCCGCCATCATCAACCGCGGTGAAAGCTATATCGACGACATCCCCAACGCCACCGTGGCCCGGCTCGTCAACGCCGGATTGCTCGATGCCACCACCGACATGGAGCGCTTGCGCGACATGGACGCCATCAGCGTCTGTGTGCCCACGCCCCTCAGCAAAACCCGCGACCCCGACATGTCAGCCGTGCTCAGTGCCGCCGACCATATCGCCACCCGCCTGCGCCCTGGCCAAGTGATTGTGCTCGAAAGTACTACCTACCCAGGAACCACCCGTGAGATATTTTTGCCGCGGATAACCGAACGGGGCTTCAAAATCGGCCAAGACGTCTTTTTGGCGTTTTCACCCGAACGGGTCGATCCAGGTCGGCTCGATTGGACCACCAAAAACACTCCCAAAGTGATGGGCGGTATCACTCCCGCCTGTTTGCAGGCCGGTCAAGCCTTGTACGAATCCGCCATCCAGCGGGTGGTAGCGGTGAGTAGTCCCGAAGCGGCCGAAATGGCCAAACTGCTCGAAAACACCTTCCGGGCTGTCAACATCGGCCTCGTCAACGAAGTGTTGTTGATGTGCGATCGCTTGGGGCTGAATGCATGGGAAGTCATCGAAGCCGCCGCTACCAAACCATTTGGGTTTATGAAATTCACCCCTGGCCCAGGGTTGGGCGGTCACTGCATCCCGATTGACCCACTCTATTTGTCGTGGAAGCTCAAAACCCTCGATTACACGGCTCGCTTTATCGAGCTGGCCAGTGAAATCAACACCAGTATGCCCCGCTACTGGGTGCAAAAAGTAGCCGATGCCCTCAACGACCGTAGCAAAGCGGTGCGGGGCAGTCAGATTTTGGTGTTGGGAGTGGCTTATAAAAAAGATGTGTCGGACGTGCGTGAATCGCCAGCCTTGGATATCATCCATCTCTTGCGTGAAAAAGGGGCCAACGTGCGCTTCCACGACCCGCACGTCACCAGCATCCGCATCGAAGAAGAGCGACTTTTTGGCGAAAAAGCGCTTATCCCCGCCATGCAAGCCAGCGATTGTGTGATTGTGGCCACGGATCATAGTAGCTACGACTGGTCGCTGGTGAAAACGCATGCCCCGCTCTTGATTGATACCCGCAATGCCGTGCGGGTGGGCTAACCCACCCGTCACCCAAAGGATACGACAATGACGTCACGCCCAAAAATCCCGGTTGTCCGCCATTATGACCAACAACACCTCAGCACCATTGCCTTGCCCCTGGGGGGCATTGGCACCGGTACCGTAGCACTGGGTGGCCGCGGCGATTTGCGCGACTGGGAAGTCGGCAATCGCCCCGCCAAAAAATTCCGCCCCGATACGGCGTTTTTGGCAGTACGAGTCCAAGCCCCCCATAGCGAACCACTCACCTTGGCCCTCGAAGGTCCCCTCGAAACCCACGAATATCAAGGGGCGTATGGCGCGGCCGTCGCCCATCACGGCCTGCCCCGCTTCCGCGAATGTAGCTTCGATGCTGCTTACCCCTTTGGGGTGGTGCATTTGGCCGACGCCGCCATGCCGATTACCGTCGACATCGAGGGGTTTAACCCGTTTACGCCACCCAATGCCAGCGATAGCGGTATACCGATGGCGGCGCTGACCTATCATTTTCATAATCAAAGCAATCAACCGTTACAAATCGATGTGGTCGCCTCGATTCAAAACTTCCTCGGCACCATTTATACCCCGGGGGGGTATGGTGCGAGTATCGTCAATGATTTTTTTGCCCAGAGTGACGAGCAAAAAACCTTTCACCGCAATCTGATTGACTACCGCACCGCACCCCGTATCCACGGGCTGTTGTATATTCCAGCGCCGGCGGTGGCGGGGAGCGAGCAAGACGGCAGTTTGGCGCTAGCATTTGTCGATGCCCACCAGGTCACGCATCGTACGGGGTGGTCTGACCATACCTGGGGCGATTCGTTGCTGGACTTCTGGGATGACTTCCGCAGCGACGGCGCGCTCGAGGCGCGCACGAGTGCCGCCCTCAAGCCCATCGGCTCGCTGGCGCAACGCACCACCTTGGCGCCTCACGCCAGCACCAGCATGACAATG
>CAISXI010000339.1 GCA_903889425.1 uncultured Roseiflexaceae bacterium
AGTTTCTTGAGACGGGCAGCGCGAATTCCTGGCACCACACGGTCGAGGCTTTGACGATTGAGGTCAACCACCCATACCACTTGGCCGATGCCATCGAGCGCTTCGTCGAGCAATGCTTCCCAGACGTTGCCTTCATCGAGTTCGGCATCACCTACCACCGCCACGAAACGACGTTCGGGGATGGCCGCGCCATGATCACGTAAAAAACGTTGCGTCAGCGAGGTGAATAAGGGGGCAACGACGCCTAACCCCACTGACCCCGTCGAAAAATCAACTTGTTCGGGATCTTTGGTGCGACTGGGGTATGATTGCAAGCCGCCAAATTCACGCAAGGTGGTCATATAGCGTTTGGGTAAATTCCCCAACAAATATTGAATTGAATGAAAAATCGGTGAAGAATGGGGTTTTACGGCCACGCGGTCACCTTTTTTGAGGAAGTGAAAATACAAGGCCGTCATTAACGTCACCGTCGAGGCCGATGATGCTTGGTGACCACCAACTTTCGTGCCGTCTGTATTGGGTCGCACATTATTGGCATGGTGAATCATCATCGTCGCCAACCACAATATGCGTTGCTGAATCGATTCAAGCAAGTGCAGTTTGTGACTCTCCATGTGGGGTTTAATCAATGGTGTATTCGCAACAGTGGCAGTTTTTGTCTTCATAAATGACTCCCTGATATCATTGCATTATTTGCAATGATTTTAATGGTGCATAGTACTTCCATCATACGCTATTTCACCACTACTGCATATCAGCCAAAGTTTTGATTTCGTAACCCTATCACAAAAAAATCAGCGTATCCGCAATAATTACGTCACCACGTACCTGCCCATATCCGCATAACGATGCAACATGATACATGCCATACGGTAAATTTTGGTAGAATATTCTTAGTAACAAAATAAGGAACGAGAACACTCATGCAACGTGAAACCCTCCTCGCTCGCGTCACGAGCACGCAACTCTGGGATATTGTGATTATTGGCGGTGGCGCTACCGGGCTTGGCATCGCCGTCGATGCTGCCAGTCGTGGCCACAAAACATTACTCCTCGAAGCCTACGACTTCGCCAAAGGCACGTCGAGTCGGGCCACCAAATTGGTGCATGGTGGCGTGCGCTATTTGGCCCAAGGCAATTTGTCGTTGGTCTATGAAGCATTGCACGAACGGGGGCGCCTGCGCAACAACGCCCCTCATCTCGTCCGGGTCATGCCCCATGTCGTGCCCGCCTACAATCTCATCGACATGCCCTTTTATGGGGCTGGGTTATTGCTGTATAGCGTCATGGCAGGGAAATTAGGCTTTGGGTTTTCGCGGCTGATTAGTCGCACCGAAGCACTCAAACTCGCCCCCACCTTGACTCCCAAGGGGCTCAAAGGGGGCATCGTTTATTATGATGGCCAATTCGACGATTCACGTTTGGCCATTACCTTGATGCGCACCGCCAGCAATCTTGGTGCCACGTTACTCAACCACATGCCGGTTGACGGCTTACTCCACGACAGTAGCGGCAAAATCTGTGGGGTTACCGCTCGTGACAGCGAAAGCGGGCTCCCCTTTACCATCAACGCCAAGGCGGTGATTAACGCCACCGGGATTTTTGTGGACCAAATTCGCCGGCTCGACAATGCCGCAGCCAAGCCGTTACTTGCCCAAAGTCAAGGCATCCATATCGTGGTCGATCGGTCGTTTCTGCCCGGCGATCATGCCGTCATGATCCCCAAAACCGCCGATGGACGGGTGTTGTTTGCGTTGCCGTGGCATGATTGTGTGGTGATTGGCACCACCGACACCCCCGTACCCGAATCCCAAATCGAGCCGCGCCCGCTCGCCGACGAAATCGAGTTTGTGCTCAGTCATACTGCCAAATATCTCAGCCGCCGCCCCACAGCTGACGATGTCTTGAGTGTATTTGCTGGCCAACGTCCCTTGGTCAAAGCAAGTAGTAGCGATGGCAACACCAAATCGCTGTCACGCGACCATACCATCGTCTTTGCCGATAGTGGCATGATGACCATTACCGGCGGCAAATGGACTACCTACCGGCATATGGGCGAAGACGCCGTCAATCGCATCGAACAATCAGCCAATCTCGCCGTGCGCCCGTCGGTCACCAAAACCCTGCACCTGCATGGCTGGAGCACAACCCCAGACAGCGACGACATGCAAGTTTACGGCAGTGATGCCGCCGCAATTCGCACCCTAATGCACGAAAATCCATCATGGGCCAGCCCCATCCACCCCGATTTGCCCTATACCGGTGCCGAAGTCATTTGGGCAGTGCGGATGGAACAAGCCCGCACCGTCGAAGACGTGTTGGCCCGCCGCACGCGGGCGCTCCTGCTCAACGCCAAAGCCAGCATCGCCATGGCGCCGGCAGTGGCCCGCTTCATGGCCGACGAACTCGACCGTGGTGATGACTGGGTGGCGAGCCAAATCGCCGAATACACCACCCTGGCAACCGGCTATATATTACCGTAGGCCAACGCAACCGCTATCCACGCAAAAAACCGGCGTCCCACGCGAAGTGGGGCGCCGGTTTTGTATACCAGCGATTTAGCCGCGCCGGCGGGTGACTTCGGCAATCAAGGCTGGGACGACTTCGAGGGCATCGCCCACGATGCCGTAGCTGGCGATGCGGAAGATTGGCGCATCGGCGTCTTTGTTGATGGCGACAATCGTCCGCGCCGAGCGCATCCCCGCCAAATGCTGAATGGCGCCCGAAATCCCTACCGCCACATACAATTTGGGGCTGACGGTTTTGCCGGTCTGGCCCACTTGATGGTCATACGGTACCCAGCCCGCATCAACAATGGCGCGGGATGCGCCATAGGCACCACCCAAGCTGGTTGCCAAGGCCGGAATCAAGCGATGGTAGTTTTCCGCATTACCAAGCCCACGTCCACCCGACACAATCACCGTGGCATCAGCCAAATTAACTCCGGCTTGATTGCGGTCGTGGCTCAACACCCGGATAGCACTTGCAGGTACAGTAACCGCCAAGGCGGTAATCGGTGCGGCATTCGCACCAGAGACGGCTTCGGCGTGGGTTTGTTTGCGCACCGACACCACCGCTACCGTCGCGCCAAATTGCAACGTAGTAATCACATTGCCACCGTGCGAGCCGCGCACGGCCTGGACTCCTGCAGATTCGATGCGCACATCGCTAGCATTGACGGCCAAAGCGCCACCACATTCGGCAGCCACTGCCGCACTCACATCACGCATGCGCAAGGTGCTAGTGGTCAACAACAATTGCACATCGGCTGATTTGATGGCAGCGACAATGGCACTCGTCATAGCATCGGCAGCACCGTCGGCCAGATTGGCATCGTCAATCACTGCCACCTGTTGCACGCCATAGCTGGCAGTGGCTTGGGCGAGTGCGCCCACGTTGGCACCGACCACAAGGGCGGTGACGTGCGCAGACAGCGCTGTGGCCCGGGCGAGCAATTCGCGTTGGGCGGCACTGGGGGTTGATTGGGTATTGATTTGGTCGATAAGGACCCAAATATGTTGTGACATGGTGGCCTCTTACAATGCTTGATCGGCAATTAAACGGTCAACCAATGCGGCTACCTTGGCCGCCACATCGGCGCCAGCGATAATCTCGCCACCTTTACGAGCCGGCGGTGGGACGCGATCGATGATTTGCACTGCGGACGCAGTAGGCGCACCGATATCGGCGATAGTCACCGTTGGAATCACCTGTTTGGCGAATTTGCGCACCCGCAACAACGATGGGAAGCGTGGCTCTTGTTCGCCTTTGGCGACACTCAGCACTGCCGGCAACGTTACGTGCACTGTTTCGCGTTCGTCTTCGAGTTGGCGCACTGCCGTCAGCGACGTCGCATCGCTGGTCGTAATCGCCGTCACATAGGTGACTTGGGGCCAGCCTAGCAGGCGGGCCAGCATGGGAGCCAAGGCAGCACTTTCGTCATCGGTGGCATTGCGGCCACACATGACCACATCAGGCAGACCGAGATGGCGAATGGCGTTGGCGATGATTTGGGCGGCAGAAAAGAGGTCGTATTGGGCATCGGCTTGCACCAACAAGGCATCAGTGGCCCCCATCGCCATGGCGCGGCGCATCTGGTCTTGCCATTCGTCGTCGCCGAGCGATAGCACCGTAACGGTGCCACCATGGGTGTCGTTGAGTTGCAAGGCGGATTCGAGGGCGTATTCGTCAAATAGATTGATGATTGGCTCAATCCCACTGGCATCAATGGCATGATTGGCGGTAATGGCCACGGTATTGTCACGTGGCACTTGCTTGAGACAGACAACAATGTTCATTTTGTGCTCTTTCACCCATTATGAAAAAAACGCACTGGGGAGGTGAACCCTTGTTCACATCCCCAGCACCAATAAATTATTCGGCTTCCCATTCGGCGCGATTGTAGGCGGGGAGTTCACAGCGGATGGGGGGATTGCCACGAATGTCCATCGCATAGTCGGCTTGAAGCAATTCTTGCAACTCGCGGGTACCTTCGTAGATTACGCCACCACGTGAGTTGCGCAAGAAGCGCTCGACGGGATATTCGTCAGAGAAACCATAGGCACCGTGGATTTGGACTGCATCGTCGGCAGCCTCCCAGCTACTGACGGTGGCATGCCATTTGGCGAGGGTCGTCTCGCGGCTATTACGACGACCGGCGTTTTTCATCCAGCCGGCGCGGTAAACCAACAAGCGGCCGGTGTCCATTTTGCGCACCATGTGGCTCATCATGCGCTTGACCAATTGGTGATCACCAATCGGCACTCCAAAGGTGTGACGCTCTTTGGCGTATTTCACCGAGGCTTCGAGGGCTGCTTGGATCAAGCCGACGGCGCCAGCAGCGACGGTGTAGCGACCGTTGTCGAGGGCGCCCATGGCGATTTTGAAGCCTTCGCCCTCTTCGCCGATACGGTTTTCGACTGGGACACGCACATCTTGCATGACGATACCGCCGGTGTTGCCGGCACGCACGCCCAATTTGCCGTGCAGCGGGTATGACGAGAAGCCGGGCATGTTGCGTTCGACGATAAAGCACGAAATACCGCGGTTGCCCTTGGCGGGGTCGGTTTTGGCAAATACCACAAAGGTATCAGCGACGTCTGACAAACTAATCCAGATTTTTTCGCCATTGAGGATGTAGTGGTCACCATCGCGGCGGGCGGTCGAGGTCATAGCGCCGGCGTCGGTACCGCTATTGGGTTCAGTCAAGCCATAGGCGCCGATGAGTTTGCCTTCGGCTTGGGGCTTGAGGTATTTTTGCTTTTGGGCTTCGTTACCCCATTGGAAAATAGTCATGGAGTTGAGGCCGATGTGGACGCTAGCGACAACCCGCAAAAAGCTGTCGATACGTTCGAGTTCTTCGCACAACACGGCTAATGCGAGGTAATCCATGCCGGCACCGCCGTAGCGCACTGGCAAACAAATCCCGAGGAAGCCCAACTTGCCCATTTTTTCTATAAGGGGACGGATGTGGGTGCGGGTTTCCGGGCCCTCACCGTGCAAGGCGCCGCTACGGTCCCATTCGCGGATGTGGGGTGCGACTTCGCGCGTGGCAAAATCACGTACGGTCTGGCGAAGCATGTCATGTTCCTCATTGAGGAACATATCGTAATCGGCAGTGAAGTCCATCAGTGACTCCCTTTTCTGTGCACAAAAAATCTCGAAAACCTATTTTATTATAGCCGATTTTTCTGGTAAAAAACAGCTCATAAACGATGTTTGGGCAGGAAGCATATCTACAGGCACAGGACGAAGCGCTCATGGTACACTACATATATATCCGATTGCCACAGGTGAAGCGCATGCGTTCAGCAATTAGTATTATTCCGGTGCATGGTATTGGCGAAATTCCGCTCGGTGCTGACCTCGGCGCATTGATTTTGGCGGCACTCGCTGCCAACCAAATCCCCCTGCAGCCCCATGACATCGTCGTCATCACCCAAAAAATTGTTTCAAAAGCCGAAGGGCGCATCGTCGACCCCCGCGACGTCGAGCCGTCACATATGGCGCATATGGCCGCCGCCCAAGGCCATAAAGACGCCAATTATTATGAAGTAGTGCTACGCGAAAGCAAACGTATC
>CAISXI010000340.1 GCA_903889425.1 uncultured Roseiflexaceae bacterium
GTGCATCATAATGACTGCACCGGGGGGCGTCAAATCAGCTAGTGGTGACCGGTATAATAGACAAGATTCGTGACAGTTATTCCAATGAGGCCTGCAATGCGGTTGTCGATACGGTTCAACAATGACCGGCCGGTGCGTGAATACATGGCGTTAGCCCAGGCTGCTGAGGCGGCGGGTTTTGATCTATTTTGGGTGAGTGACGATTTGTTTTTGTATGGGGTATGGCCGATTTTGGCGGCCTGTGCCACGGTGACCGAGCGCATGCAGTTGGGCACCTGCATCATCAATCCCTACACCATGCATCCCGCCGAAATCGCCATGCAGGCGGTGTCGCTCGACGAGCTCTCGCAGGGGCGAGCCTTGGTGGGGTTGGGTGCAGGGGCGGGGGATTTTTTGGGGTGGGTAGGGCTACCCCAAGCGCGCCCGTTGACGCGGATTGTCGAAACCATCCAGGTATTGCGGGCGCTGTTTAACGGCGAGGTGGTGACGCACCAAGGGCGGGAATTGGGGCAATGGAGTCCCGAGGCCTATATGCGGGTACCGACGCGGCAAATCCCGATTTATCTGGGGGCGATGAGTCCAAAAATGTTGGAAGCGATTGGGGCATATGCCGACGGGGGCTTGCCGCTGTTGTTCCCACCGGAGCATTACCATGCCGCCCGAGCGCATGTCGATGCCGGTTTGGCCGCCCACGGGCGGGCGGCTGAGGATGTCGACATGGCGGCCTGTATTTGGGTGTCGGTGGGTGATGATGCCGAGGCTGCAGAGGCTGTATTACGCCAAAAAATTGCGTATTACGGGCATGCCTTGAGTGATACGATTTTGGCAAATCTGGGGGTGGACCGTAGTGAATTCATCCCCATCGAGCATGCCATTCAGCACGACCACGACGAAGCGCGGGCTTGTGCGATGGTGACGCCGGCCATGCTCAAGATTGGGATTACGGGGTCGGCGGCTGATTTGTTGCCGCGCTTGACGGCCTTGATTGACGCAGGGGCGCGGCATATCAGCTTTGGGCCGCCATTGGGTCCTGACCCGCTGGCGGCGATTGCGGTGTTGGGGCGCGACGTGTTGCCGGCGTTGCGGGATTATCGGGTGTGAGGCATGCCGTGCGGGATTATCGGGTGTGAGGCATGCCTCAAACTTACGCTACGCACGTGTGAGGCATGCCTCGCACCTACGCACGTGTGAGGCATGCCGTGCACCTACTACGCGGGGAGGGTGCTAAGGCGTGAGGCGCGGGAGAGGAACGTAGTCATTTCGGCGTCGTCAGTGGCCATGGTGGCGAGCGCGGCCCAGACCTGGGGTTCGTCGGGGTAGACGTCACTCATGATCTCGAGCAGGGCTCGCGCCCGGCATAAATCTTCGAAGCGAAACAAGCGATTGGCGGTGCGGAGTAATGCCTGACATTCGGGGCTCGCCATGTGGTACGACTCGTTTCGTGTTATTGGACGCTTGCGGCGATTTGCCAGCCTTGGGTCAGGTTGCCGCCGCCATATAGGCGTAAATTGGTGGCATCGGCTTTGACATCAAAAATCAGTGCCATGCTCCGGGGTACTGAATCGCTGGGGAGCTCATCGCCGGCGGCTACGTCAGTGACGACGCCACGGCCGCCACCAATGTCAACCAATTTGTTTGAGCGTTCAACGTTGACGGTATAATCGCGCCCTTGATCGTCTTTGAGCACAAAGAAGTCGGCGGGAATGGTTTTGTTGTTACCGGAATTATTGCTGACCAACACCACGATGACAAAGTAGCGATCTGTGGCAGGCACATCGCTGAGTTTTTCGGTGCGGTCACCGGCGATTAACGGATCACGCAGACCATACGTCACGCCATCGCTGGTGAGGGTTGCGGTCAAGTCAATCAACATGACGGGCATTGGTGTGGGGGTGTTGGGGACGGCGGGGGTCATGGTGGCTTGTGGTGACGCGGTAGCAGCGATGCTTTCCATGGTGGCGGCTACTGCGGTGGCGTCTGAAATCGAATTGTCGCTTAGGCCAGTCGATGATGCAACAAAGTTTCCGATGCTGTTTTCGCCGCCAAGGAATTGCGTAGCCAAGAAGACAATCAACAACAACGCAATTGCGCCGAGTACGCCCCACATCAATGGGCTAGGACCCCGTGGTTCTTCGTCGTATTCTTCATCAAACGTATCGAGGGCGTCGGTCAATTCGTCTTCGGGGGCAAGGGGTACTTCGGTGACTTGGCGACTCACCCGGGCTGGCTTGGTGGGTTGCGCGGGTTGGCGCCCAAACAATGAACCGGTTCGTTCTCGGGCTGCGGCAATAAATGAACGGTTGCGTTCGGTACCACCGCTCCGTGTATTGCCACTCAAGGCGCGTAGACCGCGTAAGGCCATTTCGTTTTGGGGGTCAATTTGCAGGGCGCGCTCGAGGGCGTTGCGGCGTTGACTGGCATTGTCGGATACACCGGCGAGCCACAGCCAGGCCTGGATGTTGGTGGGATCTTGTTTGGTTAACAAGGCAAATAAATTGCGGGCCTCTTCGCGATTGCCATCGCGAGCGGCTTCAATGCCCAGTTGCAGAATCTCTTTTGCGTCAGCCATTGTGTGCTCCTATTACTCGTATTACTTAATTGTATTGATGTTACTATGTTGTATAGTATAACATAATGTCGTTGGGTCGGTCAATGACAAGAAATTGTTGGGTGGTGATTATTGCGTTGTTGCAGTGATTTGGCTAAATCGACCACGCAACGCTCATTTTGAATTCACGTTATGATAATACTATGTACGATGTAATGGTGATTGATGCGCACTATAGTGCGCTGTCTCATAATCAAAAGGAACGACCATGCGACTGGTGAGTTTTCGCCGTGAAGGCATGCAGGCGCACGCCGGCATTTATAGTGAGCTGGGGATTATCGATATTTATGAGGGGATGGCGCTCTTGAGCGAAGACCGTCCTGAATCACCGTTGAGCTTACACGATATTATTCGCGGTGGCGACAATGCGATTAATCTGGCCACGATTAGTCTGCTTGAAGAAGTGATGGCGGCTCAACAAATTGGCCGCGATGTTGCCTATTGGTTTGGTGGGGTCGAAATGTTGATGCGCCGCGATGATGTGCAGCTCCTCGCCCCCTTCCCTGGTATGGCGGCGTGGTGGCGGAGCGTGCAAAACGTCCAAGCCTATGAGCGGATGATGCAACGGCGCGGTGAGCATTTGGGGATGTACTGGTATGAACGTCCACCGTTGTGGGCGGCTGCCGCTACCGTGATGTATGGCGATCGGGCCTTGATTCCATTCCCCGATACGACTGCCTGTGATATCGAATGCGAAATTGCTTGGGTGCTCGGGCGTGACGTCTATCAATCTGATGCCTCAGATGCGCTCGATGCGGTGCTGGGGTTGTGTCTGCTCGGCAACATCGTGGCGCGTGACCGTGCTGATGATGATGTGGTGCATGGTTTGTGGTCGCGCCAAGCGGGGATTGTGATGGGGCCGATGCTCACCACCGTCGACGAACTCGATGAGTTTTTGTTGGGGGATGGGCGGATGCGGATTACCATACAGATTTTGGTAAATGACGTGGTACGTGCCAGCATGAATATCCGCGATGTCCATTACACCATTGGTGATGTAGTGGCGCAGGCCAGCCAAGGGATGACGGTGGCCGCTGGCACGGTGTTTAGTAGTGGGGCGTTGTGTAGTTTGAGTGATGTGGCGGCGCCGTGGATTGTGCCCGGTGACGAAGTCACCATCGATGCGGGTCCGCTGGGTACGTTGCGCTGGACCATGGAGGAATGGCAATGAGGTGGTGGTACGCCAGCATATATGTCGTTGTGGCGGTTGGATTGTGGGGGTGTGGGGTAGCAGTAACACCAGTGCCGCCTACGCCAACAGCACGACCGGTTGTGCCCCAGGTTGATAATCTCGGCACGGTGCAACCACTGGTGCCGGTAACGACGACATTGACGTTGCCGGGGATCCGCGATGCGCTATTCGTGCAAATCAAAGACGCTAGCGGGACTGCGGTATTTACGCAAACAGTGACGCCTCAAACTGATCAAACGGTATTGACGGTGATCCCAAAAGGAGCCATTGGCGTAGCGACACTGACGGTTGGTCAGGCTGGGCAGACTATATTGACGGCACCGGCATATACACTCGACCCGCAAAGTGCGTTGGTAACCGATGATCCGGTATTTACCAATGTATTTACGCAGACGGTGGGGTTTTTACAAAAAAGTGTGCGTAGTTATGACCTGAATGGGCACCGCGTGCAGGGTTATCGTTCGCCCGATAACCCGTTGTTGTGGTTGCGTGATCACGTCTACCAAGGGCGGGGGTTCCGCTATATAGAGCCTGATGTCAAAAGCCTGCTTGAAGCCTTCCGTGATGCCCAACGTCCCGATGGTAGTCTGCCTGATTGGCTCGACATGCCGGCGTTGGGGGTCGCGGCGGGGCGCAAGGATGTCGAAGCCGATGTGGAGTTTTTGTTTGCGCAGGGGGTGTATGAGGCCTGGCAGATGACGGGTGACGATGCCTGGATGCGTCAGATGTTGCCGGCTGTGCAACGAGCCTTGGCGTATACCATGAGTGACCCAGTGCGTTGGGATGCCAAGCGTGGTTTGATTCGGCGGCCATACACCATCGACATGTGGGATTTTGCGTATGGACCCACCACCAAAAACCCTGCCACGGGGGTGGCTGCGCCGCGGCATTGGATCGATGACCAGACGATTTGGGGTACATTCCATGGCGACAATACGGGGTTGATTCAGGCTTTGCGGATGACGGCGACGATGGAAAATGCAGCTGGGGATGATGGTGCTGCCAAGGCGTATCGGCGCCAAGCGAATGACATCCAAAAGCGCTTGATGAAATTGAGTTGGAACGGCCAGTTTTTTCAACATTTTGTGCCCGAAGACGCCACAATACAGATTCCCGGTGTCGATATTACGACGCAATTAAGTCTATCGAATGCGTACGCACTGAATCGCGGGGTAGTTGATGGAATTGCGGCCCAGGCTATTTTGGCGACCTATTACCAGCGTGGCTTGGCCAACTCAGCGATTATTTTGCCGTGGTATAGCATCGACCCACCCTTCCCCGCAGCTGCGTATGGGATGGCGGGGCGCAAAGGGGAGCAACCGGGCGAGTACGTCAATGGTGGCATCATGCCGCTGGTGGGTGGTGAATTAGCGCGCGGGGCATTTACGTATGGCTCAGAATCATTTGGATTTGATATTTTGCGTCATTATGATGTGTTGATTAATCGTTTTGGGGGGTCGTATTTGTGGTATTACCCAAATGGCCAGCCAGGAATTTCGGGACCAGATACGATCCCGACGGATGGCTGGGGGGCATCGGCCATGTTGGGAGCCTTGATGGAAGGTGCCGCAGGGGTACTGGACGCCGGTACTGCGTATCAATCCGTCAAATTAACCCCCCGGTGGCAGGCGTCGGGGGTGCATACGGCGTATGTGGTGGCGCGCTATCCGGCATCACAGGGCTATGTGGCCTATGATTGGCTATGGCACGATCAGCAGATTACATTGACCACCACTGGATCGGGCCAGAACCTTGCCATGACCATCCCATTGCCCGAAACGGTGACCAATGCCACGGTGTTGTGTGATGGTCAGCCAGTACCAAATGCGTTTATTTGGATCAAAAACCGGCCGTATGTGTTTATCAAAATAACCGGGTTGACACATACAGTGCAAATATCGTGGTAGATTAACTAGATACCAAAACGCTGGGAAATATCCAGCAGAAAGGAACGATTGTGACCAATCATGCTGTTGCCGCGCTATTAATCGCGTCACGGGCGAGTGCCACGTTGATGCCACCCCCGTCATCCAACCCAGCCTACACCCTCAGTGATGCCTATGCCGTCGCCAAAATCCACTACGACGAGGCTTGTGCTGCCGGGATGGTAGCTGTTGGCCGCAAAATCGGCTTTACCAATCCTGTGGCCTGGCCAGGCATGGAGCTCAACACGCCGGTGTGGGGCTATGTATACCGTACCACGGTGTTTGACACCACGGCAGGGGTGACGCACCACGATTTGACGGGGGCCATGCAACCAAAGATTGAGCCCGAAATCATGTTTGGCCTCAAAAACGGCGTCATCGGTACCGGCAATCCAGTCGCCGCACTGCAATCAGTTGAATGGATTGCCTTGGGCTACGAAGTCGTGTCGTGCCCGTACCCCGATTGGAAGTTCAAGGGCGTCGATGCGGTATCCGCATTTGGATTGCACCGCGCCTTGTATGTCGGCACCAAGCGCATGATTACGGCGAGTGATGATTTGGCCGAGATTGTAGCCCGTTTGGGGAGCCTCACCGCCAAAATCTACAAAAACGATGTGCTGGTAGGTGAAGGTGGCGGCAATATTGTGCTCGGCAACCCAGCCCAAGCCTTGGCTGCCTTGGCGATTGTGCTGGCCAACCAACCCCAATTTGCGCCGTTAGCCGCAGGGGAAATCATTAGTAGTGGCACGTTGACGCCACCGCCGACGATTGTCAGTGGCGACCGGATTCGTGCTGAAGTAGTGGGCTTTGATTTGGCACCGGTAGAAGTGTCGTTTTAGCGCGGCTCTGTCGCGATACGAGAGAATGGTCGGTGCAAGGAATATATTTCTTGCACTGACTTTTTTGTGTGGTGTGTACTGAAGTAGAGACGTAGTAGGTTGCGTCTCTACTTCAGAATATGAGATTTGCATTATAATGGTGCCAATGATGCAGGTAGTCGCAAGGGTGCTCTCTGCAGAGCGAAAGGTACTGGTCATGAGTGATGCAGTGAATGATGTATTTAGCGCACGGTCGTTGCTCAAGGTAGGTAGCGCACAATATGTGATCTATCGCCTTGATGCATTACGCGCCATTAATGGTGTCGATCTCGCCACGTTGCCGTTTTCGATTAAAGTGGTGCTTGAAGCATTGCTCCGCAATATTGGTGATGGATTTACCAGTAGCGACGATGTGGCAGCGATGGCGCAATGGACACCGGCCAGCGCTGGGTCACGCGAAGTGGCTTTCAAGCCGGCGCGCGTATTGATGCAAGATTTCACCGGTGTGCCGGCAGTAGTTGATTTGGCCGCTATGCGCGATGCTATGCAACAGCTCGGCGGTGATCCCGCCCTTATCAATCCCCTCGCCCAAGCCGATTTGGTCGTCGACCACTCGGTGCAAGTAGACGCATTTGGGAATGGGATGGCGTTGCAGTTCAATGCCGACCTCGAATTTAGCCGCAATCGCGAGCGCTACGAATTTTTGCGATGGGGCCAACAAAGCTTCTCGAATTTTAGCGTCGTGCCCCCGATGACCGGCATTTGTCACCAAGTCAACCTCGAGTTTTTGGCGAAGGGTGTGCTGGTCAAAACCATCGATGGCGAAGCCGTAGCCATGCCTGATACCTTGGTTGGCACCGACAGCCACACCACCATGATCAACGGCCTGGGCGTGTTGGGTTGGGGTGTGGGTGGTATCGAAGCCGAGGCAGTGTTGCTGGGCCAACCCCTCGCCATGCTGACCCCCGAAGTCGTTGGCGTGCGTTTGACGGGGCGCTTGCGCCCAGGTGCGACGGCCACCGACCTGGTGTTGCGCGTCACCGAATTGTTGCGCAAACATGGTGTGGTTGATAAATTCGTCGAATTTTGTGGTGACGGCTTGAGTGGCTTGAGCCTCGCTGACCGCGCCACCATCGCCAATATGGCTCCCGAATACGGCGCGACCTGTGGCTTCTTCCCGGTGGACGCCGAAACCTTGAATTACCTGCGTGGTACCGGCCGTCCCGACGACGTCGTGGCATTGGTCGAAGCCTACACCAAGGCCCAAGGGATGTTCCGGGTTGACGGTGCTGCCATCCCAACCTTTAATTCGTTGCTCGACCTCGACTTGAGCACCATCGAGCCCAGCATGGCTGGTCCCCGCCGCCCCCAAGACCGGGTGGCGATGACGGGGCTCAAGCAGTCGTTTAACGAATCGATGCAAAAAGTGTTTGGCAAAACAGTGGCTGCTGCCACCGTCACCAAGGGCACACGGAGCGACAGCTATGCGGATGCGCGGGTGGCATTTACCAACAACGGCAAATCGACCAGCATGACGCACGGGTCGACGGTGATTGCGGCAATTACGTCGTGCACCAATACGTCGAACCCGTCAGTGATGATGGCAGCTGGGTTGCTGGCCAAAAAAGCCGTGGCCAAGGGATTGACCACCGCACCCTATGTCAAAACATCGTTGGCACCCGGGTCACGGGTGGTGACTGAATATCTGCGTAACGCCGATGTGCAACGCTACCTCGATCAATTGGGCTTCCATGTGATTGGCTACGGTTGTACCACCTGTATCGGCAATTCAGGTCCCATAGCTGACGATGTCACCGCTGCTGCCAAGCAAGGCGATTTGGTGGTGAGTGCTGTATTAAGTGGTAACCGCAACTTCGAAGGGCGCATCCACCCCATCGTCAAAGCCAACTACTTGGCGTCACCGCCGTTGGTGGTGGCCTTTGCAATCGCCGGTACGGTCGATATCGACGTCAACAACGAGCCGTTGGGCTTGGGTAGCGATGGTCAACCGGTCTACTTGGCAGACATTTGGCCAACCGAAGCCGAAATCCAGGCTGCGCTGCATGCCGCCCTCAACGCCGATTTGTTCCGCACCCAATACGGTAATGTCTTTACCAGCAACGAAGTCTGGAACAAGTTGCCCGTCCCCCAAGGGGCCTTGTATACCTGGAACAACACTTCGACTTACATCCAAAATCCGCCCTACTTCACCGGCATGACCAAAGAAGTGCCGGCGTTGCGTTCGATCCATGGCGCCAATGCCTTGGCGTTGCTGGGTGACAGTGTCACCACCGACCATATCTCGCCCGCCGGTGACATCCCCAAAAGCTCCCCCGCTGGGCAATATTTGATTGCCAACGGGGTGCAACCAGTCGACTTCAATTCGTATGGCGCCCGCCGTGGCAATCACGAAGTGATGATGCGTGGCACCTTTGCCAATATTCGCTTGAAAAATGCGATGGTGGCCGGGGTTGAAGGGGGCTATACCGTACATATCCCCAGTGGCACCCAAGCCTCGATTTATGATGCGGCCATGCAATATCAGCAGACCAATACGCCGCTGGTGGTGTTGGCCGGCAAAGAATACGGCACTGGTTCATCACGTGACTGGGCCGCCAAAGGAACGTTTTTGTTGGGTGTGCGGGCCGTGATTGCCGAAAGCTTCGAGCGCATCCACCGCTCCAACCTGGTCGGCATGGGCGTGTTGCCGTTGACCTTTGTGAATGGCGAATCGTGGCAATCGTTGGGGTTGACGGGCCGCGAAACGTTCGACATCAAGGGCATCGAATCGCTCCAGCCCGGCCAAGACCTCACCGTCGAAGCAACTCTTGATGGCAAGGTGACGCGCTTTACGGCCAAGGTGCGGATTAATTCCGAAGGGGAATTGACCTACTACCGCAACGGCGGGATTTTGCACTATGTGTTGCGTACCATGGCAGCCCAAAACGAGCCAGTGGGCGCGTAATAACTACGGTGTGATGACCTCGGGTAGCAACTGCTACCCGAGGTTTTTTTGTGTGTGACGAAGAGGGAATAGATTATGATAGTAAGAGTGATGAAGTATTGAGTTGTGCTATATGCGTATATGGTGGCGGTGGCTAGGGATAAGTGCATTGTTGGTCTGTACCATCATCCCGCAATGGGGGGTGTTGGCTATACCGGCGTTAATTGGTGCCATCCAACTGTGGGTAGGGCAACAACCCGCACGACGTAATCAGCTCGCGACGCTCCTGATGGCACTGCCCACTCCATGGGCGGCACTTGCCCCGCTCTGGAGCACCCATGCGTGGTGGCAACGGAGCATGTTGGTGGTGGCAATGGCTGCTGCCTGGTCACCTATTGGCGCAGAATATCGCTGGGCGCTGGCAATCGGCTGTGCGCTGTGGCCACTCGGGCACCCGTCGCAGCGCGACGATGTGCGCTGGCTGATCCCACTGCTCCAGGTCGCCGCGACGACGGCCTGGCCAGCAGGCTGGGATGTGGCGCTGGCGGGTATGGCACTGGTCTGTGGGGCGTGGGCGTGGTGGCGCCACAACGACGACCAATTGCAGTGGAGCGGGGCGTTGCTCTGCCTCGGGCTCGCGAGTGGCGCCGGTGTGGTGGTGGTGCCGTGGATTGTGGGAGCTAGAGTGTTGCGCGCCGCACCACAATCAATGATTGCCGTATTGGCGTGGTGGGGGCTGGCACTGGCGCTGCTCGCAAGTGGTAATGTATGGGGGCTGGCACTGGTGGTATGGCCGTTGCTCCATAGTCTCAAACGAGTCGATGGTGCGCTAATTGGCCCACAGTGGTTGGTATTGTTGCTTCTATTTGTCTTCCCGGTACAGGCCAGTGTGGCACGCTTGCAACCAAGTTTGTTGGCATTGGGAGAGGCCGGGGCGACGCCGTTGGCGTGGCAGTTTCGCGATGCCGCTCAGCAAGGAGTGGGAGGATTGCCATGGGGACCAGTGCTGGTATGTGGAGTGCTGGCGTGGGCGGTGTGGCAGATTTGGCAACCAGCGGAGGTCGCTGATGTGGAGTAGTGTCAGCATCGTGGTCCATGCCTGGAGCCGGCTGCTTATTTACCCCACCCTACTGATTGTGGTGTTGGTGTTACGGACGGCGCCGGCGTTGGGGTGGCCACGGGTGCGCCCTTGGTCGCTGGTATTGGCGTGGCTATTGTTGGTGTTGGTGCCGACGCCGGGGGCGCAAGCACTAGGTGACACGGATATACTCGTGCTGCTCGTAATCGCCATACTAGCCAGTGAATTGCAGACTACGAACGATTGGCAAGGAGCTGGTTGGGCGGTGGTGGCGGGTGTATTGCTTGCTGGGGCCTGTGGCACGCTGATGCCAGCCCGATTGAGTGCATGTACGGCAATGAATTATGCCCAATTGGTGGCATATGGAGGAGCGTTGCTGGCACTTGGCTGGGCGTGGTATAAGTGGCCACGGCAGACGTTGGCACAGCGGATGGTTATGTTTGGGATGGCGTTGTTGTGGAGTAATTTGGCGAGTGCGCCGTGGCAGTGGTGGTGGTTGGCGTGGGGGGTGAGTGGGGTGGTGGTAGCACTGACGTGGGTGGTATTGCGCCGGCAAACGATTACTCAGGCAGCTGCTGCCTGAGTAATGAGGTGCTGGAACAGGTCGCGGCCGGTGCTGGCGGGTAATGTCGCCACAAATTGATTAAGCGCATACACTGCTTGTTGGTGAAGTGTGTGGGTGATACTGATGCCGCCACATTCCTGCAAAAAGGCACTGAGTGTAGCTGGATCGGCATGATCAATCAGTTGCATAGTATGGTTGGGTTGGGTTTGTAGGGCATGTGCCAACGGCAATATGATAATGCCACGTTGGAGTGAGCGTAAGGGGTCGGTCTGGGCCTCGTGGATATGGAGCGTAGTGGCATACAAGCGTGCCAATTCGCAGGCGACGGCATTGTTTTCATCAATAAA
>CAISXI010000341.1 GCA_903889425.1 uncultured Roseiflexaceae bacterium
CGCTTGATTTATGCGGCGCGGGTATCACTCACAACGGCGTTGACGGTCGTGACTGCAGCAACCATTATCGGGGTCACAATTGGACTCGTGGCAGGTTATTTTGGTGGGTGGGTTGATAATCTGGTCACCCGGTTTATCGAATTTATTTCGACATTCCCCACCTTTACCTTGTTGTTGATTGCGAGTTCAATTGTCATCCAAAGTAGCGAAGCAATTCCGATACCGGGGTTTATTTCATACTTTATTGGTGCCGTCATGGCAATTAGTGAGCGCGAAGCCAATCAAGTCGTCTTGATTATCACCATTTTTATTATTTTGGGATGGACCGGGGTGGCACGCTTTGTACGAGGCATGGTGTTGTCGATTCGCGAGCAACAATATGTCGAATCTGCCCGCGCACTCGGTGCCTCACACCTCTACAACATGCTTACCCACGTGTTGCCCAACGCCCTGCCACCGATTATCATTTCATACACCCTCGGGTTAAGTGGCACATTAGTGGCTGAGTCAGGGTTAAGCTTTCTCGGGTTTGGTATCCAAGACCCCACCCCCAGCTGGGGCAACATGTTGTCGTTTGCCAATAGTTATATGTTTAGTTATCCGTGGATGCCACTGGTGCCAGCACTGCCGATTTTGGTCTGTTCGTTGGCGATTAATTATATCGGTGATGGGTTGCGCGATGCCCTTGACCCACGCGTCCAAACCGAAATCCGCCGCGCTCGGCGTGATGCGCAACTCGCGGCGATCCGAGAGAGGAGCAACCCGCAATCATGACAAATACACCATTGCTATCGATAAAAGACCTCAAAACCTACTTCTTTACGCCCAACGGCGTGGTCCAAGCCGTTGACGGGATTAGTTTTGATTTACAACCAGGCGAAACCTTGGGGATTGTGGGCGAAAGTGGCAGCGGCAAAAGTGTCACATCACTCTCAATCATGGGTCTCGTGTCTGACCCAGGTGAAATCGTCGAGGGGCAGGTGTTGTTCAATGGCGTCGATTTGGTGCAATTGCCCGAAGAGACGATGCGCACCTACCGTGGCAATCAGATTGCGATGATTTTTCAACAGCCGACATCCTGCCTCAACCCGGTGTATACCATTGGCTCACAAATCACTGAGGTCCTGCAAATCCACCAAAAAATGACCAGTGACGATGCCAAAAAACGTGCCATCGAATTATTGCAACTCGTACGCTTGCCTGATGCAGCCCAACGGCTCAACTCATATCCCCACGAAATTTCGGGCGGACAAGCGCAGCGGGTCATGATTGCGATGGCACTAGCCAGTAACCCCGAACTATTGATTGCAGATGAGCCCACTACCGCCTTGGATGTAACCATCCAAGCCCAGATCCTCGAGCTCATGCGCGACCTACGCAAAACGGTCCATACCGCCATCATGCTTATCACGCACGACCTCGGTGTCATCGCCGAAATGGCCGACCGCGTGATAGTGATGTATGCCGGCCAAATTGTCGAAATGGCCGATGTCGTCACGCTATTTGACGCACCGCTCCATCCCTATTCACAAGCACTGCTCGATTCGATGCCGGTGCTCGGTGATCAATCAAACCGCACCTTGGCGGTGATTGAAGGCACGGTACCGCTGATGGTTAACCCACCGGTGGGCTGTCGCTTTGCCGACCGCTGTCACAAACGCTTTGACCGTTGCGATAGTGCGCCACCGTTGATTGTCCATGAAGGACGCCAAGTACGTTGTTGGCTCTATGCCGAAAATGGAGCTTCTCTATGAGCGAAAACCTGCTCGAAATAAACCACCTCGTCAAGCACTTCCCTATCCGGAGCGGAGTATTGCGCCGCGTCACCGGCCAAGTCCAAGCCGTCGATGATGTCTCGTTTGCCATCAAAAAAGGCGAAACCCTCGGACTGGTGGGTGAAAGTGGCTGTGGCAAAACCACCGTCGCCCGCACCTTGTTGCGCCTCATCGAAGCAACGAGCGGCAATGTCTATTTTGAAGGCACAGACGTCCTCAAAGCGTCACGCCGCGACCTCAAAGCGTTGCGCCGCAAAATGCAGATTATCTTCCAAGATCCGTACGGCTCGCTCGACCCTCGACGCACCGTCGCCGAGAGCATCGCCGAAGGCCTTGTGATCCACAACATCGGCGATCGCCAGAGTCAATTCGCCAAAGTCCAAGCGGTGATGGAAAAAGTGGGGCTCTCGCCCACACTCCTCGAACGATTCCCCCACGAATTCTCGGGCGGGCAACGCCAACGCATTGGCATCGCACGGGCCTTGGTGATGGAGCCATCATTGTTGGTGCTCGACGAGCCGGTATCGGCGCTGGACGTCAGTATTCAAGCCCAAGTGTTGAACCTGTTGCGCGACCTCCAAGCCGACCTCGGGTTGACCTATTTGTTTGTGGCACATAATTTGGCGGTGGTGGAATATATCAGCACGCGGATTGGGGTGATGTATTTAGGCAAAATGGTCGAGCTGGCACCTCGGGCAGAATTATTCCAACGCCCGCTCCATCCCTACACCAAAGCCTTGAGTGCGGCAGTACCACGGCCACGTCCCAACATGCAACGCGAAAAAATCGTCTTGCAAGGGGACGTACCGAGTCCCGCCAACCCACCCAAAGGGTGTCGGTTTCATACCCGCTGTTGGATGGCCAAAGACATCTGTAAACAGGTTGAACCACCCCTCGAAGAAAAATTACCTAACCGCTGGGCGGCCTGTCATTTCTGGGATCAAGTTTCGTAATCAATTTCGCTTGTAGCGGCGCACTATAGTCATAGTGCGTCGCTACGTTTTTTTATGCCGAAAAATGCAATTCTTTTTGCAGGCCAGTAATTTTTTTCACGGGACCAATCAACGCCAAATGCAATCCTTCTGGGCGTAAGATCCGCTCAGCCACCCGCATCACATCACCGAGTTGCAATACTTCGACTTCGCTGACCACATCGGCAAGCGGGATAATCCGACCGTAGCGCAACAAATGCGAGCCATTGCGGGATGCGACTGCCATAGAATCCTCAAGCGACAACAAAATCCCGCCCTTGACTTGTTCTTTGATTTGGGCCAATTCTTCAGCAGTAATCCCCTCGTTCCGCACGGTACGGAGTACCTGCATCACTGCGCTGATTGTTTCGTCGATGGCATCAGCATCGACACTCGCACTCACGACCCACTTGCCGGCATCGGCGTATTCGCGTGAATACGAGCCAATCATATAGGCCAAGGCCCGTTCTTCGCGGATTTCTTGGAACAAGCGTGAGGTGGAATTCCCGCCCACAATCGCATCAAACACCAACATGGCGCGGCGATCGGGGTCAGATACTGCCAAACCTGGCATCCCCAAACAAAAATTCACTTGCTCGCTGTCATCACGATGCACATGCAATTGTGGGCCAGCGTGAAACGGCAAGGTGGCAATCAGCGTCGCCACCGGAGCAACTGGCATCGGCGCAAAGGCCTCGTCAATCATGGCGAGGATCGCCACCGGATTGATATTGCCCGCCACCGAGATAATCATGTTACTGCGTACATAATGTTGGCGCCAGAATTCGACCAAGGCATCGCGGGCAAAACTCGCCACCGTGGCTTCACTGCCAGCAATATCGCGCCCCAACGGCTGATCGCCCCACAAATGGGCATCAAACAACAAGTGCACCAATTCGGCGGGACTATCTGCCGTTTGGCTGATTTCTTCGATGATGACCTTGCGCTCTTTTTCGACATCCGCAGGGGTGAAATTGGGGTTGAGCACCATATCTGCCAGCAAATCAATGGCCCGGGCTTGATGGATGTCGGCTACTTTGACCGAATAGACCGTTGATTCAATATTGGTATAGGCGTCAATCATACCGCCCACCCCTTCGATGGTTTCAATCAGTTGTTTGGGGGTGGGACGACGGGGAGTTCCTTTGAACAACATGTGTTCGATGAAATGGGCCATACCGCTCTGAGTGGTGGTTTCGTGACCCGAACCAACCGTGACGATACAACAAATCGACACCGAATGGGTATGGGGCAATGATTCAATGACAACTCGCAACCCGCCGTCTAATACATGGACTGTTTGCATTTGGAGACCTTCATATTCTTTTCTGATTCAATACATCAGTATACACAATATTCCTCCTGGGGGTCACCATGCATTGCATGATGGAGACGCTACAGGCAGCGTCTCTACGACGACTCATTCACTTCCAACTTCACTTCCAACTTCATACTTCCAACTTCATACTTCCAACTTCCTCCTTCGTAAACTGTGGTACGATAGCGCTTGAGTATTTGTGCTACATGGAGTACCAAATGAAGAAGCCTTGGACTTTAATCGCATTAATCGTCGGCGCATATCCATACATCGCCGTCGGCATCAAACTGATGCAAGAAGAATCCATCACCACTGCGGGAGTCTATTTTGTCGTTATTGCAGTATTAGTTGCAGGCATTGTCTTGGCATTGCGTAAGCCTACTACCGCCGCAACAGTCGTCAAGCCCGTATGGGAAGAATCTCTCAACCAACGGTAATCCCTACCGTACTACCAGCACGCTGCAACGCCGATGTTACGGCGTGCTGATCCGAGCACCACATGCGCAGTGCATTATTTAACAAGTCCCCGTTATCACCCGATGAAGCCCAAGTTCAACACAATCAACGTAGCGTGATTATCGATGGTATCGGCGTAGGAATTGTTACCGGCATCGCGACATTTTTGGCGGTCTTTTTGGCACGCCTTGGCGCATCACCATTGCTGGTCGGGCTCTTGACCTCAATGCCGGCATTTACCGGCTTGTTGCTCGCAATCCCGGTGGGACGCATGCTCGAGCGGCAGACCAACATCGTGCCGTGGTATTCACGGGCCCGGGTCTGGGTTCAAGCAACCTATGCGTTCACCGGAATATTGCCCTTTTTTTTGCCGCTGGAATATATTCCAGTGGCGATTATTGTAATCTGGGCCATTGCCACCATCCCCCAAACCATCGTCAATATCACCTTTACCGTGGTCATGGGTGCTGTCGCAGGCCCACAACGCCGCCAACAGCTGATGAGCTGGCGCTGGTCGACGCTTGGGGCCGCCGCGGCGGTATCTGTGGCAGGAGCAGGTTGGTTGCTCGAACAGTTTGTCTTCCCGCATAACTATCAAATTGTATTCATTGCCTCATTTGTGGGTGGTATGCTAAGCTTCTTTTTTAGTTCACGCATTACCATGCCCCCCATTGTCACTACCAGCCAACACAAGCCGGGGCTACGTGCATTACTCACCGATAGTGTCGCCATGCTCCGTGATGTGCCGGCATTTGGGCGCTTTGTGCTTGCCACGTTTGTGTTTAATTGTGGAATCTGGATGGCGATGCCGTTGTTCCCGTTGTACTGGGTGCGGGTCATGCACGCCAGCGATTTTTCGATTGGGCTCATCAATACCGTCAATAGCGGCGTGTTGTTAATTGCCTATTTTTTGTGGGCCAAAGTGACGAGCCGCAAAGGCAACCAGCCCGTATTGTTTGCCTCGACCATCGCCTTGGCCTGTTATCCATTTTTAACGGGGCTCACCCAATCGGTCAATCTCATCATTGTATTTGCGGCATTGGCAGGCTTTATTGGTGCCGGCAAAGATTTGGTTTTTTTTGATATCGGCCTCAGTACCATGCCCAAAGATCGCGTCCCCTCGTTTGTGGCACTCCAACAACTCACCGGCTATATTGCCACCTTGATTATGCCGCTGGTTGGCACCTGGATGGCCCAACACTTTGACTATCAGATTGCCTTGTTTGTGGCTGCGGGGATCCGGATGGCAGGGGTATTGTTGATTTATCTCCTCAAAATCGGTCAGACTCCCGTATCAGAAAAAACTCCTGCCGCGTAAATCCGTTATTCGCCCTTATTTAATGCCATATCAATAAAACATCCCACACACGTTTCCACGTGCGTGGGATGTTTTCGTCACTCACCGCGTCGCTTACGCAGCCACAATGTAATTGGTCAAGACGCCGATTTTTTCGATTTCGGCTTCGACCACATCGCCAGCCTTCATGTAAGCCGGCGGTGTCAAACCCATGCCCACACCTGCTGGGGTGCCAGTGCAGACAATTTGGCCAGCTTCAATGGTCGTACCCAACGTCAAATATTCGATACCCGACGGGATATCAAAAATCAAATCGCCGGTATTTGAGCTCTGACGCAATTCGCCATTCAAGCGCAACGTAATCGCAAGCGTGGCGGGATCAGGAATTTCGTCGGCAGTCACAATACACGGGCCAATTGGTCCGCTATTGTCGAGGCTTTTGCCTTTGAAAAACTGCTGGTGGCGATTTTGTAGGTCACGTGCCGAAATGTCGTTCAAAATCGTATAGCCAAACACATAATCCAAGGCATCGGCTTTTTTGACGTTTTTGGCACTACGTCCAAACACATACGCCAATTCGACTTCGTAGTCGAGTTGTGACGTCACGTTGGGGTCGAGTGGCACGCTATCGCCATCGCCACAGACGGTATTGAGGGCTTTGGTGAAAAAAACTGGGAATTCGGGCAATTTAATCTCACTGCCACGGGCGCGTAGCGATTCAATGGCGTGCGCCACATAATTCATCCCCAGACACATCA
Source organism: uncultured Roseiflexaceae bacterium (assembly GCA_903889425.1). Taxonomy (GTDB): domain Bacteria; phylum Chloroflexota; class Chloroflexia; order Chloroflexales; family Roseiflexaceae; genus UBA965. The sequence goes on from CAISXI010000341.1 coordinate 6,576, forward strand.
CGTTTTGTTTGGGGCGGGGAATCGGTGACAGCAAGCGCACATCGGCGCGTGCGACTACTTTGGCAGCAGCAGTCAAGGCTGATTTGGCTTGGGCCAATGCAGCTGCGCCACCATCAATCAATGCCAACATCGAGGGGGCAACGCTGTCGAGTACCACGATTTCGTGGTCGTCGGCGCGCAACGCTCCGATGTGAATAGTCCCTGCTTTGGTTTGGAATGTCACGAGTCGCATTATCAGCTCCTTTGTCGATTGCGGGTAGGGCTATCCTACCATATCTTGACGGGGTGCATGTGCCATTTCAACAACGATTTCAGCAATTGCACATAGATGTGCATACGTGTCGCGCGTAAGTCACGCTTATGCCCCACCACCCATTTGCTCGCCTCAAGCAGCCATTCACCGCCATACATCACCACTAACCCCAGCCGTACCAGCAACGCCACCCCAGCCCCATACGCCACCGTGGCATCACGCAACCGACTTTGAAAAAACCACACGAGCCGTTGCGCCGGAATCTGGGCGCTACTCTGCCCTTCGAAATGCGTTACCACTGCCTCGGCCACATAGGCAATGCCACCGGGTTGGGCCGCCGTCAACCGCCGTTGCCATTCGATTTCTTCGGAATACAACGCGAATCCTTCGTCAAACAAGCCGCGTTGTTGCACCACACTACTCCGCACCACCAGCGCCGCCCCCACCAACCAATCGGCCCGACAACTCGTCGCCTTAGGCAGGTCAGTCATCAAATAGCGCTGGCGCCAAGGATTGTGCGGCCAATACTGCGCGAGGGGCGTGCTTTCGCATAGATATGAACCAATCGTGGGGAAGCGCCGCCGCGATGATTGCCACTGGCCATCACCATACCGCAATTGCGGCCCGCACCCCACCAACGTGGGTTCGGCATCCATTGCCGCTACCAATTGCGCCAAGGCACCAGGCAATACCACCGTGTCGGGATTGAGGGTACACACATATGTAGGTGGCGTCTGGGCAAACAAATAACGCAAGCCGATATTGTTGCCTTTGGCAAAGCCGTGATTGGTTGCTTCGGCGATGCAAATCACCTGGGGAAACTCGTGCTTGATCATGGCCGCACTGCCGTCGTGCGAGGCATTGTCGACTACTACCACCTGCGCCACCACACCCTCAGCCAAGACACTGTGTATACAATCACGCAAGAGCTCACGGGTGTTCCACGACACAATCACCACCGCCAATGATTTGCTCATACCGACCTCGTCTGATTGATGCGCCACAATTCGACAAAACTCATCAGGGCAAACCACGCCATCACACTCGCCAATACCAACCCCACCCAGCCATCACGCCAGCCCCCATTACGCAGGTAGCGGTAGTTGAATTCACGCAGTGGCGCCCCCACAAAATTGCGCCAACGCGCCCGTCGCCCCGCTTGAGCCATGGTGGCTGCTTCACGACGCGCATAGGCCGCTTGTTTTTGCCATAGCTCAGCGAATCTCTCGATATTTAAATGCATAATATGCCCGTGCAACTGTTGCGTCGTACCCGTAACCGTTGCCACCTCGTGCACTTCGATTTTTTCATCATAATGGGCACCCGCTCGGCGCACCAGCCGCAATTGATAATCGGGGTACCAGCCCCCGCCCTGCAACACCCGCCCAAAAAACAAATTATGTCGGGGCACCCACAACCCCGCCACATCAGCAGGAATAGCATCAATTTGGGCAGTTAATTCGGCCAACAAATCGGCTTCGACCCGCTCATCCGCATCCAAAAAAAAGACCCACGGGGAGCGACAATGTGCCAGCGCCAAATTACGTTGCCCGGGGAAACCCCGCCACGCTTCGTGATAGACTGTCGCCCCGGCCGCTTGCGCTATCGCCGCCGTGGCATCACTCGAACGCGCATCAACCAACACCACCACTTCGCTAGCCCACGGCATCACACTAGCCAACGCTGCCCCGATATGGCGCGCTTCATCTTTGGCGATAATCGCCACACTAATCGGTAATTGTGTGCTCATGCCCCCACCTCACGATAAACCGCAATTTGGGTCTGGTAATCAGCACGACTCAACTGCCCGCGCTGGTACTGCCGCCATGCCAGCCAGCGCTGCCGGCGCATCCCGAGGCGTAACCAAAACAAATGCCACCATTGATCAGATGGGCTACACCAACGTTGCCAATATTGGCGCCGGCTTTGCCATAACGCCCGCAACATGGCTGCCTTGAATTGGCGCGACGACGCCCCGCCCACATGCGTCACCACTGCCGCCGGCGCCTGCCAAATCGCCCAGCCGGCAGCATGCACGCGCTGGCACCAATCGACTTCTTCGGCGTACATGAAATACCCATCATCGAGCATGCCCACCGCCGCAATCACTGCAACGCGCGTGAGCATACAGGCTCCCAGCGGGTGATCGATGGCAAATGGCGCACTGCCGACTACTTCTTGGGCGTAGCGCCCGTTCCACCACGAATCATACAAGCGACCCGGGGTTACTTCGCCCGGCGGAAATAACTCCAGACAGGTCATACTCGGCGTCGGGAAGCGAAACGCCGCCCGTTGCAATGACCCATCACTATTCACCAAACGCGGCGATACCACTCCGACCCGCGGATGCGCCTGCAGAAAACCGATCATGGTTTCGAGCACCCCATCATGCACCTCGGTATCAGGATTGAGCATCATCATGAATTCCATGGTGGGGTGGGCATCACACAAGGCCTGCATCGCCACGTTGGTACCTTTGGCAAAGCCCAAATTGGCCTCAGGCACAATCACCAGCACCTCAGGGAATTCACGGCGCATCATCGCCACACTCTCGTCACACGAGCCATTGTCAACTACCGCCACCGCCGTAACCACACTGCTCCGCCGTAACGACG
>CAISXI010000342.1 GCA_903889425.1 uncultured Roseiflexaceae bacterium
AGCACGCCATGTCGATTTACGACCGTATATTTTGTACGGCGACCAAGTCACGGTTGTGCCCGGGGGGCTGACTCGGGTGGCACTCACCCGTGGTTCGTTGGTGGTGAATTCGTCACAAGGGGGCGGCAGCAAAGATACCTGGGTACTCTACGACGACGCTTAATCGTGGAATTTACACACACAAGGAGCGGCAGCTATGGCAATGCTTAGTCGGGTAGCCGATTCACTCTATTGGATGAGCCGCTATCTCGAGCGCGCCGAACACACCACGCGCCTGCTCGATGTCACCTTGCACCAGTTGATTGACGTTGATCCGGTGTTGTCACAACAACGCTGGCTTCGTTTGTGGCAGGCACTCCAATACCAACACCCTGACGATGGCAGCATCACACCACAACCCGTTGTGCAACTGTTTACGGCAGATAGTCAGTATAGCGATGCGATTGTGAGTACGATTACGGCGGCCCGCGAAAACGCCCGCCAAGTACGCGAGCATATTTCGTCAGAAATGTGGGAGCAGATTAATCGGCTCTACCTCGATATTCGCCAACAGATTAGTAGTCAGCAGTGGCAAAACGCCCCCCATCGTTTTTATTCCACCATAAAATCAGGCTCACATTTGTTCCAAGGGATTACCGATGCAACCATGAGCCATGGTGAAGGCTGGGATTTCATTCAAATCGGGCGAGCCGTCGAGCGGGCCAACAACACGGCCAATCTGCTCCTCAGCCACACATCGGCACTACAAGCGTCGCAACAAGACGGACGCATGCATCATGCCGAATGGATTGGGTTGCTCAAAATGTGTAGTGCCTTTGAAGCCTACTGCAAAGTACATACTCCTGATGTGACGCCACAGCGCTTGGTCTTCTTTTTGTTATATGACGCAGAATTCCCACGATCGGTACGCTTTGGTGCCGACACTATTTTGCATTCAGTCGAACGTATCACGCGCCGCAATGGCCAATTACGCACGGGGCGGCCCCAACGTGCGGCAGGGCAATTTCAAGCGATGCTTGAATATGGCCATAACGAAGAGCAATTGCTCAATCTCGCCCATGACCTGCATCAGATTCATCACGGCTGCTTCCAAATCGACTCGTCATTGCGCGAAAGTCATATTGCCTACACCATCGACACCGCCGTGATGGCGTAGTAAGGCACTCACATGAAACATCACATCATCCACGATACTGTTTTTCATTATGATGCATTGGTAACTGAAAGCATCATGGAAGTACGTTTGCGCCCCCGTGACGATGAACAGCAACGGTGCCAACAATTTAATCTCTCGATTACCCCAAAAACTGTCGTGCACGAATTTATTGATAGTTTGGGCAATCATATTCATCATTTTGATGTTCCAGCTCCCCATCAATCGTTGTTGGTACGGGCTGAATCGGTGGTAGAAGTCTGGATTCCCAATCCCCGGCCTACCACATTACCAATTGATAGCTGGCAAACACTCGACGCCTTACGCACAACTCCACTACTCGACATGTTGCTGCCGAGTACATTTGCTGTCGCAAGTAGTTATTTATTGGTGTTCATGCAACAATATGCGTTTACACGCGAATCCGATCCACTCACGACAATCGACCGCATCGCCCGTACCCTCTACGAAACAATCACCTATACGCCCCAAAGTACGTCTGTCGATTCACCCATTGATGTGGTACTTGAGCAACGCAAAGGTGTTTGCCAAGATATTGCGCATGTCATGATTGCCATCTGTCGCCAATTAGGGATACCAGCACGGTATGTCAGTGGCTACCTCTACCATCGTCGTGACGACAACGATCGGTCACAGGCCGATGCGACCCATGCATGGGTAGAAGCCTGGATCCCCACAATTGGCTGGGTTGGTATCGACCCAACCAACAATATTTGGACGGGTGAACGGCATATTCGGATGGCTCTCGGACGTGACTATGCAGACGTCCCCCCGACACGGGGTGTCTATCGTGGCAACGCAAGTGAGCGGCTCGAGGTTGCAGTGAATGTCAATGATGCAGACAATGTCACCCGTTCACCAGCCCCCACTCGGCTCGTATGGCCCAGCGTAGTACGCCAACAGACACCTCAAGCGATGCAACAACAGCAACAACAGCAATAGACATCGCTACTTATTGCACGATCGGCACTTGGGTGAACAGATATATTCCATACGTCAGTGTCAAAAACGCAAACATGATAAATACCATGCGAATCATGTTTCGTTCGTTTTTTATCACTGATGTCCACGCCACAAAGCCTAACCCCAGCGTGGTAATCAAGATTATTTGTTGTAATGCATTGCCGCGCTTCGAATATCCATCTGCCGCGTCAAATAGTGTTTTGGATTCGGCCCGACGTTGTTCTGATTCAGCAAATATTGTTTGAAAATATTCATCCGAAAACGGGTCATCTACGTTCTTGGCAATTGCGTTTTGTAATTCTTCTGAATAGCGCACTTCATATTTAGTTTTTTGGATGTCATCAGTTGCTAATTCTGCATCACTATAATTCGACAAATCGTTTTGAAAATTTGCATTTGCCATTGTTTCTGCCGATGTACCCAACATCAATTCGCGTAGCCCAGCAGTGTTTTGCCGGAGCTGAGCAGAGCTGGCTAATGACCGTTCGTAACTTATATATGCCGTAAATAATGACAGCACCACAATCAATGAGCTCAATACAATTTGCGATGTCATCCAGGCATTTTTTTGTTCAGTCATGATAATCCTCACATCAGCACGATTACCTATAACCGTAACAAAATCGTGTTATTTATGCACGATTAATTGATTAAACGTATGTTAATTTTTTGTATGCTCAATTCCTACGCCAATCTACACCGCTCGTTGTTTGGGTGGCAACCGCTGGGAGATTCCACGCTCCGGGTGCACGCACCCTGCATGGAATGACGCAGGGGGTGCGGGTTTGGCGTAGGAGCCGCAGCAGGCTGCAGATCCACTTTGGCATTGCAGCAGGCTGTGGCTCTACGCGATATGTGCGCAGGTTGCGGATATTCTTTGGCATCGCAGCAGGCTACGGATCTACGCGATATGTGCGCAGGTTGCGGGTTATTCTTTGGCATCGCAGCAGGCTGCGGATCTACGCGATATGTGCGCAGGTTGCGGGTTATTCTTTGGCATCGCAGCAGGCTGCGGATCTACGCGATATACCCGTGGATACGGCAATGTGTTGGCATTGCAGCAGGCTACGGATCTACGCGATATACCCGTGGATACGGCAATGTGTTGGCATCGCAGCAGGCTACGGATCTATGCGATATGTGCGCAGGTTGCGGGTTATTCTTTGGCATCGCAGCAGGCTGCGGATCTACACTACG
>CAISXI010000343.1 GCA_903889425.1 uncultured Roseiflexaceae bacterium
CTGGCTTCTTGGTAGGGCAAAATCGTCACCAGGGCTTCGCCATGGTGATGGGCCACCAGCATGACATCGACGGCTTGGAGCATGTCGAGGGCAAAAATGCCGGTCAAGACCATCACCACAAAATCCATCGGGGTAACATCGTCGTTTTCGATGATGACACGGTAGGGTTGCTCAAGTGATTCTTGGGCAACCACCACAAAGGTCGTCTGGGGTTTGACAATCGTATCAGGGGGCGTCATTGCGGATACACCATCTGCACCCCGTCTGGCCCGCCGATAATCGCGGCTGTCGCCATACCGAGGAACAAGCCAGTCTCAACCACGCCGGGAATGGCATGGATGGCGGCATCGAGTGCCTGCGGATCGGCAATCCCATCAAAAAAACAATCGAGGATGACGTGGCCTTCGTCGGTGATTTGCGGTTGGCCATCACGCAGGCGCAAAATAGGGCGGGCACCGAGAGCGCTGAGGCGGCGCATACACAACGAACGGGCAAAATCGACAATTTCGACGGGGACGGGTGTGACCACCCCCAACGTACCCACTGATTTGGTGCTATCCCCAAAGACAAAAAACTGCGTAGCAGCACTGGCGACGATTTTTTCGCGCAACAAGGCGCCGCCGAGACCTTTGATGAGGCCGAGGTGGGGGTCGATTTCGTCGGCGCCATCAAAGGCCACCGCTAATTGCGGGTGGGTATGCAAATCGCTGATTGGCACCCCTTCGCGCCGCGCTTGAGCGGCGGTACGCTCTGATGTCGGCACACCGATGACATTGGTGAGGCGGCCATCGCGCAAGCGCTCAGCCACGGCAGTCACAAAATAAGTTGCGGTAGAACCGGTGCCAAGCCCGATGACGGAATTGGATGGCACCATATCTGCGGCATATGCGCCGACAAGTTGTTTGTAGCGTTCGCGGTCGTCCATGTTGGCCTCACTGCATTGTGATTATTAGCCTAATTATAGCGCCACACGTGCCCCATGGCACACAGCGCACCCTAATCAATGGGGAGTCGGCACTTCACGCCAGCGCCCCACGCTTTTTCACACAATAAAAACGCAAATTATGTCAACAAAAAATCAACCAAGGTAACGACACTGGCAGTGACGATGCTAGGGGTAGGGCCAGACCATTGGTCGGCCATGGCTTGGGTGCTGGCGCCGGTGAGTACGAGAGCGGCAGGCATACCGGTAGCAGCCATGCCGATATCGGTTTCGAGGCGGTCGCCGACCATCAGGCAACTGGTGATGGGCAGGCCGAGACGGGTGGCGACGGCCTGGGCGGCGAGTGGCGACGGTTTGCCGGCGGTAAACTGCAACGTGGTATCGGCACAGGCTGCGATGGCGGCAATGATGGCGGCGGCATCGGGTTCCCCACCACCGGGGACGGGGCAATATTTATCGGGGTTGGTGGCGATGAGTTTGGCGCCAGCTCGCACCGCATCAAAGGCGATTTGCAGTTTGGGGTAGGCAAAGGTGCGGTCAAACGAGGCCAGCACATAGTCGATTTGACCGGGGACATCGCTCAACTGTACGCCGTGGGACTGGAGGGTGCTGATTAAGGCGGGCTCGCCGATGGC
>CAISXI010000344.1 GCA_903889425.1 uncultured Roseiflexaceae bacterium
CCCGAAGAAGCTGGGCTGATGCAGACTGCTTTGCAGGCCAACGGGCTCGATTTGATTATGTTTGTGGCACCCACCACACCCGATAGCCGTATCGCTCAAATTGTGGCAGTGGCGAGTGGGTTTATTTATTGTGTGTCGCTTACGGGTGTTACTGGCGCTCGTACATCGCTGTGGGATGGGTTGTCGACCTTTTTGACCCGAGTACGTGCCCAAACCGCATTGCCATTGGTGGTCGGGTTTGGTATCAGTACTCCCGAACATGTGCGGAGCGTGGCAGCGTGCGCCGATGGCGCGATTGTGGCGAGTGCGATTATTAACATTTTGGATGCGACCCCGCGTGAAACCCAAGCCGATGCAGTGGTGGCATATATTCAATCACTACGGAGCGAAATTTAATCATTGCGTGATGGTGATTTAATTGGGTGATGCGACAATCGCATTGTCATGGCATTGATAGGTGCGTGTGGTATAATTGCACCTATCAAATCGTTTGCGCAACGGGGAAGTGCCACGGTGTGCTAGCAAACCACACTGATGCGTTTGTGGGCAGGATGGCATGGTTGGTAGATAATCCACGCTTAAGCAGTGCCTGTAGGCGTACATGATCACAGAGGAGTTGTTCACATGGGTAAGGGCCTAGAAGGCATTATTGCTGCCTCGACCGGGATTAGCCGGATTGACGGAATTAACGGACGATTGTTTTATCGTGGTCTCGATATCGATGATTTAGCCAAAAATTCTACATTTGAAGAAACCACGGCGCTACTGTGGTATGGTCGGCTTCCCAATGCCCACCAACTCGAAAGCTTCACCAAAAAATTCATCGACAACCGCCAGATTCCCTATGAAGTATTGTCGTTGATGATGGCAATGCCCAAAAAAACTCCCCCGATGGAAGTACTGCGTACCGCCGTATCGGCGTTGTCACCGTACGACCCCGAAGACCTCGATAATTCACTCGAAGCCAATGTGCACAAATCGTTGCGCTTGACGGCATCGATGCCCACAGTGATGGCTGCTTGGGAGCGCATCCGCAACAACCAATGGCCGATTTTGCCACGGAATGATTTGAGTCATGCCGCCAACTTTTTGTATATGATGACCGGCAAAGAACCCGATCCTACGGCCGCCAAAATCCTCGACACCTGTTTGGTTTTGCATGCCGACCACGGCCTCAATGCCTCGACTTTTGCCGCACGGGTAACTGCGTCGACGTTGTCAGACCTGCACTCAGCGATTGTGTCGGCCATCGGCACACTCAAGGGTCCATTGCATGGTGGTGCCAACGAGCAAGTAATGCGGTTGTTGCTCGAAATCGGTACCCCCGACCGCGCCGACCAAATCGTCCGTGGTATGCTCAACGCCAAGAAAAAAATCATGGGCTTCGGGCATCGCGTCTACAAAGCCGACGATCCGCGGGCGGCCTGGTTGCAACGCTTGTCGTTAGAATTGTCTGAGACTGTCGGACCCACGAAATGGTACGAAATCTCAGAAAAAATCCGGCATATGGTGCAAGAATCCAAAGCCTTGCCCGTGAATGTCGACTTTTATTCGGCCTCGGTATACTATGCGTTGGGCATTCCCATCGACATGTTTACGCCTATTTTTGCGATTAGTCGGGTGGCTGGTTGGTCGGCCCACGTCTATGAACAATATAGCGACAACCGGATTATTCGCCCCGAATCAGAATACATCGGGCCAAACGATGTGCCCTACGTGCCATTGGCCCAACGAGGTTAATTGATGAATGTACCGGACTTGGCGCAACGTGTGCGTGAATTCATGGTCCAAGCGTTGAGTCCGGTGAACCGTATTACTCCTCCCCAGAAACGCACTGCCCTTGTGGGTAGTGCGTTTCTGGGGGGCGCGTTTGTGGCGGCGCTATTGTTTTGGTTACCACTCGGCTTTAGCCAACAAGCCATGTCGCTCGGCGATGCCTGGTTCCTCGCGGTATCAGCACTGACGGCTAGCGGTGCGTCACTGCAACCGATTGCAACGACCTTGACCCCTGCGGGGATGTGGTTGGTGCTGATCCTGCTACATGGGGGCGGGGCGGGGTTTATGAGCATTACGATTGGGGTGCTCCAACGCCTTGGCGTGCCGATTTTTGCCCACACCAAAATCCGTGGTTGGCGCTTGTTTGCCGCAGTGTTGCTTATCGAAATATGGGCGGGGGCATTGTTGGGCTGGCATTGGCGGGGGTTGTATGACACGTTGCCCCAAGCGTTTTTTGCTGGCCTATTTCACGCCACTAGTGCCTTTGCCAACGCAGGATTTGACTGGATGACCGCCACGTCACCTTTGCTACCAATGATGAATGATTTGCCCAGTTTAGTGATTATCGGCACGACGGTGATGATTGGTTCGCTGGGGTTGCCGGTGATTGTCGATGTGATAAGCCAACGTCGCAAACTTGCTCAGACGACGATTAGCTTGAGCGTAATGGGGCTGTTGTTGGCTGGTGGCATGGTGAGTTTGTTGATAAGCCCTGTGTGGCAATCAGCACATGCCCAGCAATCGTGGGGTCAGCAAGTACTATATGCAGGATTTGATGCGTTGGCATGGCGGACGGCGGGAATTTTCCAACATGATGACGTGATGCAATTACCCGTGTTGACTCGCATCGGTCTGCTGGTTGCCATGTTTGTGGGGTGTGCGCCAGGCTCGATGGGTGGGGGCGTGACGCCGACGACGGTGGTGGTGATGGTGCTGGCTGGTTGGAATATCCTCCGTCAGCGCCGCGGTGTGCACCTGTTTGGGCAAACACTGCCACAACCGTTTGTACGGAGGGCTGCCCTCATTTTGGTGAGTGGCGTGGCGGTGGTTTGTCTGTCGGCGCTGTTGATTGCGGTCATCGACCAGATTGCGCTCGATCGGGCGGTGGTGCTGGCGACGGCGGCTTTTGCCACGACGAGTGTGGACGCTACAGGAGTACCATTGAGTGGGGTCGTAACCACGATTCTCACTGTGGGGATGTTGTGGGGGCGGGTGGGGGTGTTTTTGATTGTGTCGGCGTTTTATGATGAAAAACTTCCCAAAAATAGCGAGAAACAAACGGTATGGTTGGGCTGATAGAGACGCAAAGATATTGGATTCATAAAAGAATTCTTTTTGTGTACATCTTGTGAGATAAATAATTCTGTATCACCCAAACACCCTGTATCAATGCAAATATTGATACAGGGTGTTTGGGTGGTTGTTAAGGTATCGGGTATGCCGTAGCTGTTTTGGTATTTGTGGCAGGTACAGGGTATGGGGTGCTCGTTTTGGTAATCGTGCGTGTGACGGTGACCGTGTGTGAGGTTACGGCCGCAGTGAGTGTTTGGGCATGATACGTTGGGCTGCGCCGTGCGAGCATCGTCAGCGTGAGGTAGAAGGGTGTGCGTGTGATGGTTGGAGTATAGGTTGGGCTAAGAAACGGTGTTGCGGAAGGTACTGTTGTGCTCGTTTTTGTTCTGGTTCTGGTTGCGGTCGCGGTACTCGTTTTTGTTCTGGTTCGCGTAGCGGTAATCGTGTAGGGCGTTATTTTGGGCATTGTTTCAGATGGTGTTGCCACAAGCGCCTTGCGTGATGGTGCCATACTTGCAGTCACTGATGCAGTTGGTGTAATGCTAAATGTGATTGTGGGGGTTGCATTAGGACACGAGCTGCCTGGACAAGCTGTTGCGACGGGAATGGGTACCGTTGTGGCGGGATTTGTATTGTTGTACATCTGTGCAATGGCATATACCGATAATGCTGAATCGGACATCATGAAATCATCGATAATCCCTGTAAACCCACCTGGACTAAAACTTTGGATGGTGTTTGGGTTATAGCCAATATACATTGGTGGTGTAAGCACGGGGAATTTTGCGCCACTACCCAATGTCAGTGTATTGGTGCCAATTAATTGACTATCAATATAAAATGCCACGGTATTGGTGGTTCTTTCATAGCTACACGCATAATGGTGCCAATTGTTATCGATTGAAGCGCTGCTAAGATTCGTTGTGGTTGGGGTGCCACTGTTAATGGTGACCATCGCACAAAACGGCACGGTGTTACCACCAATGAAATCAAAACCCATGTAAATACCTTGGCCATCGGAATTAGCTTTGGTAAGCACATAGTTTTTACTGGTAATCGAATTGGGCATACTGGCCCAGTAGGCTAGGGTAAAACTACTCGGGAGTGGTGTGTCAATTTGTATTGTATCGGAAGTTGAAAATATGGCCGCCACTCCGTTATGGTCAGATACGAGATTGCGCAGGGATGGTAATTCGAAATCAGGGCAGCCGCCGTTTTTTGGACCACAATTACTCGTTCCCCCATTTGGAGAGACGCTGAGGAGTTGTGTATTGGCTTGTAATTCAGTCAATTTGGTGGTGGGAATAATGGAATCGACATCGGCGTGTTCGGATTGACTCAATACATGATCGAAAATAGACGCGCGTTCGATGTCGCCATTGAGTCCTTTCATGTTGTCATAACGTCTGCCGATGATGAGTGGGGCGGCAGGTGGCGTAAATGCGCCTTTGCTTATATCTTGTCCGATAATTTGGGTATCGCGCCAGAGGGTGCGGATGCGGGTTGTTGGATCGTAACTGCAGGCATAACTATGCCATTCGGTGTCGACATACCACGTTGTACTGCGTAAGTCATCTCCAAAAAAACTACAGTAGGGGCGATTTTCTTTGTCAATTCCCAGTACGAGGTACTTGCGAATACTACCTGGCGTGCCAATACTGAGTAATACGTCGGCGCGATTGAGGCTAGCTCGTCGGAAGGTGGCGCGGATCGTGAATGGGATTGCATTGAGGGTTGTGTTTTGGTTGGCAACAAGCTCATCACCACTCACCTCATCAAATGTGAGGACGGGGAACGTGGTGGTGTTGTCGGTGAGTCCGGTGTCAATCCCTTGGCGTGGGCAAGTACGTGGTGTGCCACAGCGAAATGACGCAGATGGATTACTCCCTGCAAATTGTTGTGGTTCGCCAAAATTAGACATTGTGTACCATGCAATTTGATTGGCGATAAAGTCAGCTGATTTTGAGCGGGGAGTCATTGTTGGGATGATAACTGCAGATGCTGTGGGTACCATGGTGACAGTCGGTGTTTGTGCGAGGGTATTATTAATCATGGTAAATATGCGACGATCGCCGGTGGCAATGCCTGTCACGTAATGATCGCGGTTGATTGTGTCTAAATTATCTGTGACATTTGCGGGATAATCGCCCCAGGCCACAACTTTGCCGGTGCGTAAAAGCACCATGCTTTGGCGTTCACCAGTGCTAATTGCCATGATATTGCCTAATGTCGCCGCATAAGGGATATCGAACTGGCCATAATCATTGTGAATATCACCCCACGCGACGATTTGACCATTATTACGCAAGGCCAGCATATGATAGTCGCCCGCGGCAATATCGGTAATTGCCGTTGCGGTTGTAGGAATCGAAAGCACACTGTTTGTATTATTTGTTGCAAAAATACGTATGGTGCCATTGTTTAGGAGTACTGATGCGAAATTGCGACCAGCGGCAATATGTTTGATGCCAGTGATTTGCAGAACACCAAATTGATTTGACCAAATACGTCCATCAATCGTGAGTATCATCATATGCGTGCCACGTACGGCAATTTCTGCGACATAACGTTGGAACGCACTAGGAATCGTGCTGGTAATATCTACCGGGCAGCTTTGACCCGTAGCCCAGGCTTTCACGGTGCGATCAAGTCCAAGTAACATGCCATATTCGCCAAGGGCAACATGATAATATTTCGTTGAGCGAAATGCACTTGGGATATCGCATAAGGGGGCATCACTACGGCGATTGGTGATGATTGTGCCAGTACTATCAAGTGTCGCAGTAAACCCTGTGGTAAGTGCAATTTCACTGCCGTTAAAACTTGTTATAGGAGCAATCCCTGCGCTATTAATTTCCATAAATTGAGCATGGCTTGGTTGCGCGATGGCGGTGGGGATTCTTGGTAAATCCGGAGCTGTCGGTACCAATGCGTGACTCGTTGCCGTTGGTGTTTGGAGTTGTTGGACTAATGCGGCACTGAAATTCATGCCACCGGTCATTTGAAAGGGATGAACAATGTTACTTGGAATAGTTGTCTGGCCATCAGCGTTGAGTCCCCACCCGACGAGTTGGTTGTGGTCGGAAATTGCTAGGAGATGGAAGGCACCAGCGCCAATTCGTTGAAAATAGCCAGTTGGCGGCGTCCGCTGTTGGTAATCGTTTTGGCCAACGACAATGATTTGTCCCGTTGCTAGTAACAGGATGCTGTTTTTTGCACTAGCGGCAATATCAATGACGTTGGTGTAGTTTCCCAAGGTGGTTTGCCCCATGTCGTTGAGTCCCCATGCGATGACGGTGTTGTCACGGCGTAATGCAATGGTATGCCACCCGCCCGCAGCTATTTTGGCGACCCCACCTAGTGCCGGTTGGGTAAGTTGACCGGCGGTGTTTGCACCCCAGCTCCGCACACTTCCATCGGCAAGCAGGGCAGCGGAATGTTGAACGCCAGCAACAACTTGCGTGACGGTATTAACGTTTGTTGGCGTATCAATTTGACCGGCATCATTGTTGCCCCAAGCAACAATTGACCCGTTTGCACGGAGTGCCAACGTGTGATTTGCTCCCGCTGCTAATGCGATAATACGTGCCGAATCAGTGATTGGACGAGGATCCTCAAGCCCATCTGGAACACTACTTTGCCCGTAGCGATTATCTCCCCACGCCACGAGGCCGCCGTCTGTTCGTAGCACTGCGATGTGGCGATACCCTGCAACGACCTGTAAAAATAAATCAGTGGTGGTTACGGGGAGTGTTTCTGAAATTGGAGCATAATTCCCCCAGATGCGTAAATAGCCTGGGGTATTCAATTCTTGTGGAAAATGGAGCGTTAATGCGGTAGCTGGCGTGATTGTAGGAGATGCTATTTGATTCGTAAGTGGTGCAATTGCGATACCAAGTGCGTGATTTGGACTCGTACTCATTTGGATGCTATTGCTTGGGATTGATGAAGGGGTAGTATATCCTTGATATGAAAATGCGTGGAATTGTCGACTGCGGCGGATAAGAAGTACCCCCCATTTGGTGTGGTGAATCGTGCGTAATCCGTCCATGCTTGGAATTTTGATACAAGGACATCCTGGAGTTGCATTACTAATACTCAATGCATTTCCATTGAGTGTTAAATTATTGACGGCGCTGCCCCACAGGGTAAGTTCGCCATCGCTCCGGAGTGCACCATAGAGATTCCCACTTGCAAAAATCCGCATCACACTGCCTGCAACACGAGTTGGTACGCTTGTGCTTGCACCCCAGCGATAGACAGCACCGTCGTTCCCCAATGCGAGTAGACTATCACTCCCGGCGGCAATTGCAACAATGTATTTATTGACAAATGGTGGCTGCGTATGATTGCCATACACAAAAACTTTACCATCATTGCCAAGTAATGCTGTGTAATTATCACCGCTTGCAATTTGGGTGATGCCTGTGACTCGTCCTGTACTAGGTGCGGTTATAGAGGTTGAATTCCCCCATAATTTTACGGTGCCATCGTTTTTGAGCGCTGCGCTATGATTGAGACCAACACTAATTTGAATAATATTGGTGAGGGCTGGCATGGTAAGCTCGCCTTTTAGATTTGCTCCCCAGCCAATAATGGTACCAGCAGTAGTAAGTCCAAGGGCGTGATGTGCGCCGATGGCTATTTGGGTAATGTTGTTGTTGCCATCACGTGGAATTTGTCCCAAATTAAAGGGCAGATTATCGCCCCATGCAATAATTTGGCCATTTTCGTTATTTGCAGGAGGGGGTTGTGTTGGTACCGCTATTAATGGTGTGTGGGTTTTTGTACTTGTGCGGGTGGCGGTATTCGTGCGGGTGGCAGTATTCGTGCGGGTGGCGGTATTCGTGTTTGTTGCAGTATTCGTGCGGGTGGCAGTATTTGAGTTGGTAATAGTTGCAGTGCGGGTTACTGTCGCTGTGTGTGTGGCTGATAATGTGCGTGTCGCCGTGGTGGTTTTTGTTGGCGTGACGGTTGATGTGTTGGTGGGAATGTAGCTCGATTCACGGATATACACAACACCTTGGACGCCTGATTTGCCGCTGGCATCCCGCGCACCGCCAGCACCACCAGCTCCATAATTTCTTTCACTTATTCCGCTTGAAAAATAACCCCCCCCCCCCCACCATTTCCATAGTTAGCAAGGGTGCCAGTAATAGCAGAGCTGAATCCTTTACCACCTGCTGCTCCCGATGTACTCAATGATGTTGTATTTCCATTACCACCATTGCCTCCGCCAATATTTTGGAGTTTTGTACCAACACCAATGGCAGCAATGGCTGCACCGCCAATTTTTGAAGTCGAGGTACAAGTGCCAAACCACACAAATCCGCAGGTCGTGCCATAATTACCACCTGTTGCGGTGGTGGAAACGGTTGCAATTGTGACTGCTGAACTTCCACCGACCCGACCGTTCATCGTGCTTGTATATCCGTATGATCCGGCTGCGCCTACTGTAATAGCGATACTTGTGCCAGGTGTTACGCTGAGATTGGCGATAGAAATAACTTGCCCACCACCGCCACCGCCGCCTGCTCCCCAGCCACCACCGCCGCCGCCGGCGATAATCAGTAATTCGATGCCGGTTACTGTCGGGGGGACAGTCCAATCACAAGTACCAATTGCCGTAAATTCATACGTCGTTGCCCCAGTTAATGGCTTAACTGATGGACTACATAGCGCTTTTGGTTGCCCAATCGCATTAATTCCTGGGTGAGATGGGAGCTGTGGTGATCGTGGCATTGCGTGAGCCGTGTCTTGGGGCAAGCGCGTTGTCGCCAATACACGTGGCAGGGGAGTTATGACTAAACTCAGCAGCGTGGTAAAGGTTATCAAGAGAGAAGAGAATGTATTATGCATGACGGTGCTCCTTATTTGCCACTATTGGTGTTGACAGGAGTCATCACACCGCTTGCGTTGGATAAAAACGGAACGTATAAGTTGTGATAATTCATATCAGTGGTGAATACACCAGAGTAAACGGAGCTTCCTGCATCATTTGATACCGTTATCTGATATTTATAGCGACTATTGACGAGTAAATTAGTAAAAAGCGTACTTACGGATACGGGATCAAGATTAGCGGAAACTACTTGTGTTTGTGATTGGGTGGTATTGATTTGATTGGTAAGGATTTGTGTCCCATTCAACGCAATACTGCTGGTGGCGGCACAACAAGTGCTAATGCTTTGTGTTGCCCCCCACACATATACCGAACCATCGCTACTTATTGCGGCACTGCTATTGGCATTGGCTACAATGGAGATGATATCGGTGGCCAAAATAGGCACGGTGGTCTGTCCAAGATCATTTTTGCCCCATGCGACGACACTCCCGTCGGCACGTAACGCTAGGGCATGATTATCACCGGTGGCAATTTGGGTGATATTGATCGTTGCCGATAATGGAATGGTTGTTTGGCCGTCATTATTCTTGCCCCAGGCAATCAACCGACCATCAGTTTTCAAGGCCAAACTGAACCCATTCCCGGCGGCGATTTGCGTTACTCCCATGGTTGCTATCGGGGGAATCGTTGTTTCGCCGTTGGTATTATTGCCCCAGGCATAGAGTTTGCCTGTTTTTAAGATGGCTAAATTGTGACTGGTTCCGGCTGTTATCGCTGCGACAGCCCCGTTTGTGGTGACTGTTGTGGCCCCACTGGGGGTGTAGTCTGTGACGACCCCCGTCGTTGATAAGGTTAATAAATGGGGATTACTACTCGCTCCCATGGCAAATTGGGCAATATTGGGTAATTGCACGACATTCGAGATGGGGGTTGTGACGGTGATTGTGTTGGTTGGTTTGAGGGCCCACGTTGTCAATTTGCCATTGGAATCTAAGGCGGCTGCCAGTGTATCGTTCATTTCGAGTTGGGTCAACGGGGTATTCTGCACAACGGTAGGGATTTGTGCGTGCGAGGTATTATCCAACGCGCCAACGCTGTCCCACATATACATGGTGGTATCGGTGAGTGGGGTGGTGTCGTTACTTTCGAGTGCAACAGAGGTGATAATGGTCGTTGCCCCACTACCTGTATTGACTTGGGAATTGATTCCAAATGCAGTGTTTTGGAATGTGCCTGGGGTTTTGATGTGTTGTAAGCTAGGAGCAGATATCATTGGAATGTGTAATGGAAAACCATCACTTATTTGTTGATTGCCTGCGATATCAGTTGCCACAAATTGCACCGTATAGTTACCAGCAGCGAGTGTACTCGTATCAATCGGGAGTTGCCACGTGTAGGAATTGATTACACGATTGAGTAAATAATTCCACCGTGATAATTCCTGCGATTCGTTTGTTTCTACTGCAATATTTATTGATTTCACAAACGTGGAATCATCATATATATTGGCTTCGAAACTTTGTAACGTGCCCCCTTCACTCAATGTCCCTTGAAATGCGGTTGCTTGATTGCCAATCAGGATTGACTGGAGCAATTGGACTATGGTCATGCGTGGTGCAACGGTGTCAACATTGAGTGATATGGTGGTGCCAGGGCTCGTGTTATTGCTACTGTCAATTCCCCATACCGAGAGGGTGCGCATGATATTATCTTGGTTGGCGCTGTTTTTGAGTGTGTAGCTCCATGGGGCATTGATGCTGGTCTGATTGCTGTTGTTTGTAAATGTAATGGTCCATTGATTTATGGTACTGCGTGTGCTGTTTTCGTTGCGATCGCAGGCTAATAATTGCCAGGAACCATTGATTGTTTCGCCACTCAACAGTGAAAGTGTCCCATCGGGTTTTACTTGTGTGGCTGCTACAAGGAAATTGGCAGTCCCATTCAAGCTGGTCGTTGTGGCAGTGGCGCTATCAGTGAATTGTGCCAACATATTGATCATGGGTGACCGCAGTGATGTCATGAGCGGCACCAGTGTACCCGATGGTGACCGCATCCATAGGTCAAGTTCATTTGCGGCTGCCGAGGTGACTTTGACATCGACCGTTACCAA
>CAISXI010000345.1 GCA_903889425.1 uncultured Roseiflexaceae bacterium
ATGTACCACCCCAAAGGTCATAAATTCTTCGGGCACATATCCCTTGGGACCCAGCATGCCCCAATGCAGCGTGTCTTTGTGGATGCCCCGGGTGAGCGAATAGACCAACGGTTGCCAACCATCTACCTGCAAGGGATCAGTGCCGGCGCCGATCGCAGTCAGCGGGAGTGGTAATGATTCGTTCGGTAATGCAAGTGTCGCCCAGCCATACGTACCAAAGCCTTGGGTTTGCACTGCACCATGCGCATCGTGAAAACGCATGGTATGGGGCAACATCAGCCCCGTGGCCGGGCGCGCCAAATCCCCCCACTGGTTATCGACCGTCGCCACCACCTGCGTCTGCCAGCTCCCTGATAGATCAGTCTGGGCAATCAGACTCGGTGCCACTGCTGGTTGTGGAGTCGCATTCCCATGATCAGGGATAAACAAGAGTGCAGCGGGCGCCTGTGCCAGCGATATCTGCCAGGTACCGTCGGCTTGTTGGGCAACTGGCGAAACACTGCCATCCACAATCCCCCATTGCTGGACGGAAGTCGCATCGGGAATCGTCAATTGCAGGCTGGAGGGGAGGCGTTTGGCGTCGAAATCATAGGGCGTACTATTCCAGTGCCCATCCCAATGAAACTGCGACCCAGCCACCGTGGGCGTGACAAATACCACTCGCCCGCCGTCGACACGGCGTTCGAGTAATTGCACATTGCCATCAATCCGGCGAGGCAATCGTTGCAGGTAGGGCACTAGTGCCTCGGCGCTTGCGACGGTAATGATGTTTTCGTGGCGTACAATCCCCAATGGCAACGATGATACTGCCAACACCAAACCACCGCTTTGGGCAAAGGCATTGACTGCTGCCACACATTCGGCGGACAAATGCGTCAAGGCAGGCAAAATCAGACAGCGGTAGGATTCGCCTGCCACCTGCAACTGTCCGGCGGCGACTTGTGCCCGCGCGAGTGAATCGTCGTCGAGCATATCGAAATCACGGCGGTCACGCTCGAGTACCCCCGGCTTGGGGTTGTTCCAAAACATCGAGCCGGTAATCGCCACAAATTGTTGCTCAGCCTCGCTGGCAGCTTCGAGTGGTCCCGACACCAGCAAATGGGCTTGGACGGTGGTTGTGGGGAAGAGCACTGCGATGTCACAGACATGCCGTCCTACCGCCAAAATCCCCATCAAACGCATGACCGCATCGGCAAACTGCGGGTAATGGCGCCAGTAGGGTTGGCGCCAGCAGGTCGATGGCGGCGCCCATTCCCACCAGCCCCCTTTGGTAGAGTAATAAACAGCATGTGGGTCATAGAGCGTCAGGCCGGCCCGAATCCACGGTACCAACCAGTCGAAAGTTTCTTCGAGGGTACCACCCCAACCACTACTATGGAAGGCTTCGATCCACGAGCGCGGGCGTTCGTACAAATGCGCCAACGACGAATGGATTTTGCCGTTGCCATGGTGGTCGCTGCCTGGTGCGCCGTACCAGCGATGGGTCTGCAAATAATCGGCGTATTCGTCAACGGCCCCGATGGGCAAGGCCATCCGGGCAGGGCTTTGTTGGTCAAAACCACAAATCAAACCATGGGCCTGATGCCAATCATAAAATGGTTGAAAAAAGGCCTGCGCACAGCGTTCGGCCCGCCAGCGTTGATAATCGATACGCACTTGCTGACTGGCCGGGTCTTCGCCTTCAAACAAGGCAATTAATTTGGGGACGATGTCGTAGCCATAGGCAGTAGCAAAGCTGGTGGCGAAATCGTGGCACCACGTCGGCATCGAGGGGAGTTCGTCTTGGAATGAACCCACAATCACATCGCCAAAATAATCGCCTGCTTCACGGGCAAAGGCTTCGTGCACCATCGCCCGCAACGTCAGACAAGCCGGCTGACTTAGATAATCAAACCCTTTGGTAACGGCATGGATTAAGCGAATACGATGCGGTCCCGGGATGGTCGATATCACCTGCCCATCATTAATGGGCAACGGGTGAATCTGCCCATCCGCATCGATTTGCCACGCACCTAGCGGCATACAGCCATCGGGGAAGCGTACCGTGGTGGGTGTGGTGGCTGGGTGTGCGACATGGCCTAACTGCTGTCCGGCGTATTGGGGATGATTGCGGATAATCGTCCCTTGCAGATTGGCCCCTGAAAAGCCGATTTGATCATAAAACCAAATTTTGATGCCCAATTCACGGGCATCACGACACACACCCACAAAAATCTGCCACCATTCCGGAGTCAAAAAATGCGGTTCGTCAGACAATGAGCCATGCATCGGGCCTGCCGGTGCCAAATTCAAAATCACCAGGTTGTAGACCCCACCCTCGGCGAAGCGTTCGAGTTGCCAGCGCAAGCGGGCACTATCGAGTGGTTCGCCACTCCACCACCAAATCGGCGCTGGTGAAAAGGCATGGTCGGGGGTTTTGAGACGTTGCAGTGCTAATTCATAACTGTTCATGCCAACTCCACACATTCAATGCCCAACAAACGGGCCACATGCTTGATGACCGTCGCGTGATGGCCAATCCCGAGCGCAACGTGGTGGGTGGGGGCTTCTTGGCACCAGTTATCCATGAATGTGGCCGGATCGCTGGCAAATTTAAGTCGACTATTAGTGTTGCCAATCTGGAGCACTGGCCCTGGGATGGATTGGCCTTCGGCCACCAACATGCGTAATTTACCGTCGCCGTCTTGGGTGACGCCGAGGATGGTGATGGGGCCGGTTTTGACCCGCATCTCGATCGAGATACCTTCGCCGGATTTGCCATGGTAGAGGCTCAACGCCCGCATTAACGGCGGCTTGTCACTAATTGCCGGATGAGCTGGGCCGTCATGCCCCATCAGCACAAATTGTTCTGGTACATCCATGGCATAAAATTCAGTAAACGATCCACCAGCCCCGATGCGATCCATGATGAGCATCGCAATGGCGGTTTTGAGATCGCCCTCACCCGCACACGGCACGCCCTGCCACGTCAGCATCGTAGCCCCCACAATTAAATGTGCCGCCGCATCGGCAGTCGGCATACCGGGCATACCGCGATGGTAGTAACACAACGCCTGTAAATCGTAGTTCGCCACAATCTGGTCGAGGGCACACGATACCCGAGCCGCATTGGTGAGTCCATCGGGGGTGACGGCTTTCGAAATCCGATCGACACCAAGCGGTGCTTCTTCAAACAGCTCGCGAATCCGAGTCACCCGAGTATCGATAGCCTCAGCTGGTATTGCACTGCCATTGGCGGCCAATTCATCAAATTCCAGCCATTCCACATGGCAGCCCAGCTGGGCGTGGAGCATGGTTGGGTCACTATACATGTCGAGCATACCGGGGTAGGGGTGACCCAGCATACCGATGCGCGATTGCCGCAACGCTGCCACCGCTCCTGCCGCCCGCACCCATTCGCCGATCCGCCCCCACGCCCTGGCATCGTCATGCAACGTACCCGACACCACTTGGAAGGGGATATGCGCGCGCCGAAAGGCATTCGAAATCTCAGGTACACAACAGGCCGAACAAGCCGCCAACCACGCCCCCGTGTCGGTGTTGGGGTAATCGAGTTGCCCTGTGGGCTGCAAATTCAGCACGAGGACTTGGGTGTTGGCCCGCTGTACAATCGGCAATACCTGCGATGACGTGGCATAGGTGGCCGTATGACAAATTAACAAATCAACCTGGGCCTGCGCAAAAAACTGCCCGGCAGCTACTGCCGCTGGTGCCGTATCGACCAATCCAGCACCAACCACTTCGGCGCCAAGCGCCGTCAGCTGGGCGGCAATATCGTCGTAATAACTGATTAATAATTCACGCAGTCCAGGGAATTGCACCCAATAGGCCTGTAAGCCAATTGCAAATAACCCTATTCGCGGTCGTTTCAGCGGAAGATGTTGCATATATTATTCCTTTTTGTAAAAAACGGGTGATAGCGCTAGCCTACGCATAGTTGCCGGTACTGTCAAGTCTTGAGTAAACCTGTTTTTTAGCATTAGCGTGGCGTAAATTTCGATTTGTCGCAACTGCTGATTATTACGGTTTAGCAAAAAACCACTGCGGTGTGCTTTTTCACAAACAAGTGGCCTAAAATTCAATTCTTCATCACTGCTTATTTATGACAGTTTCACAAAAAACTACTGCGGTATTGTTTTTTTACAAAAACATCACTAATCCACCTCCACAGCCGGTCATTCATTTACGCATACCATACCTGCCACCTAAATGAAATGTGCGGCAATCCCCCTCCTATGTTATTTTTACCCAAAAATATTATTTCAAATTTATTTGAACTATTTTTTCAACAACAAACCATATACCTCCCACCGAGTTCCCCACATTGGTCCACTATTAAACCGGTGGCATGACAATATATCAGGTTACACAAAAAACGCCCCACTGCCACGACACTCGATCGCGCTCATCAAGAGCGGAATGGTATCACCTGCAATGGGGCGGGCGCAGTCGGCGCAATTAATCTGCAAATGGGGGACGAGAATAACCGCCGCCAAATGGCTCATCTGGGCGTTTCCATTCACCCATCAATGCCCGCCGTAAGGGTGTGGTGCGTGCAAGGAATTCGGGGTCGTTGCCCATGCGATCTGATGGGATAAGCCAGGGTGGTGAATAGACAATATGCATGGTATGGCGATCAAAATCACGTTCGTTGTGCCCGGTGCGATGAAACACTCCTTGGTGGAACAACAACGCCGTGCCTGGTTTACCACAAAT
>CAISXI010000346.1 GCA_903889425.1 uncultured Roseiflexaceae bacterium
GCGTCATTCCATGGCGCCTTGTCGTAGCGGCGTCATTCCATGGCGCCTTGTCGTAGCGGCGTCATTCCATGGCGCCATGAAATATTCCATGGCGCACCTCAATCCACCGCATGACTCCGCGCCCTCCGCGTCCTCTGTGCGAGATAACGAAGTAGTAAGTTTGACGCATGAAGTAGGAAGTGAGGCAGACATTCATCGGTTACTGTCAACCAATACAAAGACTCCGCGCCCTCCGCGTCCTCTGTGCGAGACACATCGACATCTCGCATAGGCAGACATTCATCGGTTACTGTCAACCAATACAAAGACTCTGTGCCCTCTGTGTGCTCTGTGCGAGACAAACGATATCCCTTCCCTAAAACAACGCCATCGCCAAGTCGCGCCTGGCCTGAGGCACCAACGGATGATCGTCACCGAGTGCCGTAAACAGCGCCAACAACGTTTTGCGGGCGGCATCGTCTCCCCAGTGGCGCTGAGTGCTGACCAATGTCAACAATTGCGCAATTGTCGCACTGGTATCACCCTGGATGAATGTCCGCATGGCCTGGGCGAATTGTTCTTCGACCCCGGTACTCACCAGTACCGCCGATTGGATGCCATTCAACAAGACCAGCCAGGCTTGGGCTGCCGCATACTGCGCCGATTGTGCACTGATACTGCGTAACACTGTATCGGCCTGGGGATCATTGAGGCGGACCAGTACGCCCCCATAAGTGATTTTGACGGCATCGTCGTGGGGGTAGGCACTCAGCAAGCTGGCCAGTTCATGGCGTACCGCTTTGGGGTTGTGTTGGGCGGTTTCGCGCAGTAGCGACAGTTGCTGGGTTTGGCGGCTCGGCACGATGCGGCTTAGCCAAGTGACGATTTGTGATTCGGGCAATGCCCCAGCGAATTGTTCCACCACGGCGCCGTTTTTGAAGGCTTTGACGGCCGGGATGCCTTGCACGCTATAGCGTTGCGACAACCCTTGGTTGTTGTCGACATTGACTTTGGCGAGCATCCAGGCACCATCGGCATTCGTGGCCAGCCGCTCGAGGATGGGGCCCAGCATGCGGCACGGTCCGCACCATGGCGCCCAGAAATCGACCACCACCACGGTGTGGTGCGATTGGGCAATTACGCTGGTTTCGAAATCAGCTTCATTGACATCAATAATTGCCGGCAATTGTGATTGAGTCATATTGACGCTCCCTATGGGTTCAGCTTATGCTGTCAGGTGCCAAATCTCTGAAGCGATAGCCCACGCCCCGTTCGGTGAGAATATAGACCGGGTTGGCAGGGTCAATCTCGATTTTTTGGCGTAAATAGGTGACATACAAGCGCAAGTAGTGGGTCTCGTCGTGGTATTCTGGTCCCCACACCTTGGCGAGGAGTTCGTTGTGGGTCATCACAAAGCCAGCCCGTTGCACGAGGTGATAGAGCAGGCGGTATTCGGTGGGGCGCAGATTGATGCGCTCGCCGTTGATCAGCACCTCGCGTTTGTTGAAGTCGATATGTAGGCGCTCATCGACATTGACGTGGCCGGGTGCCGACGGTGCGGGTTGGTAATGACGACGCAACACGGCTTTGATGCGGCTGACCAGTTCGCGGTAACTAAACGGTTTGCCAATATAATCGTCAGCACCCAGTTCGAGCCCTTTGATGCGGTCGTTTTCTTCGTCTTTGGCCGTCAACATGATGACGGGGACTTGTGACGACGTGCGGATGCGCCGGAGTGTTTCGTAGCCATCCATGCCGGGCATCATCACATCGAGGATGACAATATCGGGGATTTCTTCGCGGATGGCATCGAGGGCTTCACGACCATTGCTGGCGGTAATTACGCGCACCCCTTCGGCTTCGAGATTCATGCGCATCATGCTGGTAATGCGTACTTCGTCGTCAACCACGAGCACTAATTTGTCACGGAGCTCAGTCATTTTGGTTATCCTTTGTGAGGTCGATAAATTCGTCGTATTCGGGAGTGCTTTGGCCATTGATGCGGTGGATTGCCAGCGGAATCGAAAAGAAGAATCGTGACCCGTGGTGGGCATGGCTTTCGACCCAAATTTGGCCATGATGCGCTTCGATGATGGCTTTGGCGAGGAACAAACCGAGCCCAAAGCCTTGGGTTTCACGCCGGAGCCGATTGTCGATGCGATAAAAGCGTTCGAAAATCTTGGATTGTTCATCAATGGGGATACCAATGCCTTGGTCGCTGACAGACACGATTGCCATGCCGTTGTCGTTGCGCGCAGAAATCCGGATGATGCCCCCATTGGGGCTATATTTGAGGGCATTGGTCAGCAAGTTTTCGCAGACGACCCGGATGCGTTCACGGTCAGCATGCACGTCGGGCATTTCGTCGGGGATGCGGATTTCGAAGTTGATTTGTTGGAGTTGGGCCCGGGCTGCCAGTCGTTGACAAATTTGCTCAAAAAGCGCACGGATTGGCCATGTGCTTGGTTCGATTTGCATGGCATTGAGTTGCATGCGTGACACATCGAGCAGGCTATTGATTTCACGGGTCAGTCGATCAGATTCGTCGATGATGATTTGCAGGCTTTCGTGGATTTGGGCGGGTTGCCAGGTGACATCGGAGCGGGCCAGCATTTCGGCATAGCCACGGATGATGCTGACAGGCGTTTTGAGTTCGTGCGATATCACCGAAATGAAGGTGTTTTGCATCTCGGATTCGATTTTTTGTTTGCTAATATCACGTACATTGACAATCGCGCCCACAAATACTTCTTGGGCATCGCGTTGAATGGTGTAGGTGCTTTGGATGTAGCGGCGACGATTGTCACGGGCAGTAATCCAGCCTTCGGCCTGCGTAATTGACCCGATGTGTGGCCGTTGCAAGGGGCAGTCGATGCGGCACAAGTTTTCGCCACTGTTTGTTTCGATACCGACCACTTCGGCACACGGGCGGCCATTGGCTTCATCACGCGGCCAGCCAGTGAATTGTTCCATGGCATGATTAAATGCCACAATCCGCCAACGGGCATCGAGAATCATCACGCCATCCATGCT
This sequence comes from uncultured Roseiflexaceae bacterium, assembly GCA_903889425.1. Classification (GTDB taxonomy): domain Bacteria; phylum Chloroflexota; class Chloroflexia; order Chloroflexales; family Roseiflexaceae; genus UBA965. The sequence goes on from CAISXI010000346.1 coordinate 3,013, forward strand.
TTGTTCGACAATGGCGGCGAGGTGTTGTTTTTCGCGGATTAGTGATTGAAATAGGCGGGCATTGGTAACGGCGATAGCCGCTTGATTGGCAAATGCCGCCAGTGATTGCTGCTCTTCGTCACTAAATGCCACGTTGACCGCTGCCCGAAAGACCAGAATCACGCCGATATGTGTACCATGATAAGTCATTGCAAGTGCGTTGACGTGACGCAGTGGCATGTTAACAAGTAAACGTAATTCTTGTAAATCGTTTTCGACGCTGGTGTACTTGGGATTGTTGTAATGTTCAATCAATGACAAAAACGCTGACCACCGCTCAACGGGAATGTGTGCAGCAGCATTAATATGTAATTGTCCTGACTCATCGCGCAATGCGATTAAACCCGCATTCCCTGCAAGTAAATCGACTGCAGCGTTGATGACTAACGACAATAATTCTGTAATATCTAATTGCGCAGTCATGGCATTACTGATGTGCAAAAATAACTCGTGTTGACGTAATTTTCCAGCAATACTATTTGACATCGTAGGACCTCACTCGCACATGATATGAATTATGAAGAGATGGTTAATCATTTACAAAATCATTTGCATTTACAAACGATTATATTGTACAATATGTAACGAAGTCCACAAACCCGTACGTTGTAAATGATTGGAGCCGGAGATGGAGAATCTTGAGCAGAATCGCCGCGCTAAAAAACTGATTGCCGACCTTGATCTGACGCCAGATGAAATTCAACAAATCATCGCCACGGCGCGGGTGCATCTCGCAACCTTTGATCCTGATTATCGCACAAATGTCACCCAAATTGCGATTGCGTTGGACAAGAGCCGACCGACGATTTATGGCTGGGCCGACAAGTCACTCGAAGCCTTGGTGCATGCCTTGCGGATGATTCGCACTGGTCGTCCCCCCAAGACCAACAAAATCGTTCCTGTGACGCGTAAGCGCCGCATCAAGGATGCATAATCCATGCGCGCATTGCTTAGCGTATCTGATAAACAGGGAATTGTCGACTTTGCACGGGAATTAGTCGCACTCGGTGTCGAAATTTATTCCACCGGTAACACCAAAGCTGCCATTGCGGCTGCCGGGATTGCCGTGCACGGCGTGAGCGAATTGACTGGTTTCCCCGAAATCCTCGATGGCCGGGTCAAAACCCTGCATCCGGCCATTCATGGCGCGATTTTGGCACGGCGTGATTTGACCAGCCATATGCAGACGTTGCAAGAATACCAAATCACGCCAATTGATATCGTGGCCGTCAATCTCTATCCCTTTGCGGCGACGATTGCCAAGCCAGGGGTGAGCGAAGCCGAAGCCATCGAGCAAATCGACATTGGCGGCCCGGCGATGATTCGCGCCAGTGCCAAAAACCATGCCTCGGTGTTACCCGTAGTTTCCCCCGCTGATTATGCGGCGATTATTGCGGCGTTGCAACAGGGCCTGGTGCCACTCGAATTCCGGCGGGCCCTCGCTGCCAAAGCCTATGCCCACACTGCAGCATACGATGCCACCATCGCCAATTACCTTGCGCCCGCCAAATCGTTGCCTGATGCACTCACCATCCATGTGCCACAGGCCCGGGTATTGCGCTATGGCGAAAACCCCCATCAAGCGGGTGCCTTGTACGGCGCGTTCGACGACATCTTCCAGGTGTTGCACGGCAAAGAACTGTCGTATATCAACATTCTCGATATTGCGGCCATCCAAGAACTCATCGAAGAATTCGACACCAGCGAAGGGGTCGCCCTCGCCATCGTCAAACACACCAATCCGTGTGGCGTGGCAGTTGGGGCGACCCCACTCGAGGCTTGGCAACGGGCTTTTGCCACCGACCGCGAAGCACCCTTTGGTGGCGTGATTGCCTTGAATGCGACGCTCGATTTGCCGTTGGCGCAGGCGATTGACGAGATTTTCTCCGAAATCATCATTGCCCCGGCCTTTGATCCTGATGCCTTGGCATTGCTCCAACAAAAAAAGAACCGCCGTTTGGTGATTGCCAAACGTCCCATTGCCGGCGATCAACAGGCGTTGGTACATTCGGTGCCGGGTGGCTTCCTCGTGCAACAGCCCGATCGCGAGCTACCACGGGGTGAATCATGGAATTGTGTGACCCAGCGTCAGCCTAGTGCCGACGAATTAACTGCCTTGCAGTTTGCGTGGCGGGTGGTCAAACATGTCAAGTCCAACGCAATTGTGTATACTGCTCCTAATCGCACGTTGGGAGTTGGGGCGGGGCAGATGAGTCGGGTCGATAGCGCCCGGGTTGCCGTCGAAAAAGCCGGCCGGGCTGGTATTTCGTTGCAAGGCTGTGTAATGGCCAGCGATGCCTTCTTCCCATTCCCCGATGGCATCGAGACGGCCGCTGCCGCCGGTGTCACCGCCATCGTGCAACCAGGTGGCTCAATGCGTGATGACGACGTCATCGCCGCAGCCAATCGCCTCGGCGTTGCCATGATTTGTACTGGCCGCCGTCATTTTAGGCATTAATCTATGACACTACTCTACGACGCCAATGGGTTGATTCCTGCCATTGTGCAACACGCCCATAGCGGCGAAGTCTTGATGCTCGGCTACATGAATGCCGATGCACTAGCTCAGACCCAAGCGAGTGGCAATGTGACCTTTTTTAGTCGCAGTCGCCAACAACTGTGGGTCAAAGGCGAAACATCGGGCAATTTCTTGCGCTTTGTGGAAGTCCGCCGCGATTGCGACAGCGATGCCTTGTTGGTGCTGGCATTGCCCATCGGCCCCACCTGCCACACCGGCGCGCCGTCGTGCTTTGCCTGGCAAATCGACGGTCAAGCAACTGACCAACGTGTGCCACCGCTGAGTATGTTGGGGCGCTTGTCTGATTTGGTGGTCGCACGCAAGCAACAAATGCCCGAAGGCTCGTATACCACCAAGCTCTTTACGGGTGGCGTTGATCGCATCGGCAAAAAAATCGGCGAAGAAGCAGCCGAAATCATCATCGCCGCCAAAAACAACTCGGATGCCGAGTTGACCTGGGAAACTGCCGACTTTTTGTATCATGCCCTCGTGTTGCTCACCAACCAAGGCGTGTCGCTTGATATGATTATGGCCGAATTATCCCGTCGCCATTCGACGACTGACTAAATGGGGGTGTAGGTTCATTTCCGCCTCGCGCACGGTGCGTGAGGCGGTTTTGTTTATTCACCGCTCACCCAGTACGTTTTTTACAAAAAAATAGCACCGCATGGAAGGTGAATACGCAGGCTACGCCGGGGGTGTGGGTGCGCGGTTGATGCGCCACGTGATAACGATGCAGATGAGTGCGGCGAGGAGCGCGCCCCGTTCGAAGCGCGCCCCAAACACTGGTTGGCTGGCATCAATCCAGCCAAACGGCAGATAGAGCCATTGCGATAGCCACAACACCACCTGTACCCCCACGTTGTCGGGGCGGGCCGCAAAGAGGAGCAACAACATGCGGCTGAGCATCAGCGTTGCTGTTGCGATGCAAATTGTGGTGATGGCATTAACCCCGCGCGCGTTCAATCCGAGCCCCCAATGCTTGTAAGCGCTGTTCGATGGATTCGTAGCCACGGTCGATTTGGGCGATGTTGTGGATGACGCTTTTGCCCCGGGCACACAGCGAGGCGATGAGGAGTGCCATGCCGGCCCGGATGTCGGGGCTGGGCAAGCCTTCGGGTTCGCCAAACAATTTGGCAGCACCCACCACCACTACACGGTGCGGATCACACAAGACGATTTTGGCGCCCATACCGATTAAGCGATCCACAAAAAACAACCGACTTTCGAAGAGTTTTTCGTGGATGAGCACCGTACCACTTGCTTGAGTTGCCACCACCACCGCGATGCTGATGAGGTCAGCGGGGAAGCCCGGCCACGGCATCGATTCAATTTTGGGGATAGCGTTGTGGGCATCTTCTTGGACGCGCAATTCTTGATTGCCCGGCACGATGATGTCGTCGCCTTCTTCGCGCCAATGCACCCCCAAGCGTCCCAACGTCAATTTGGTCATGCGATGTTCGCGGGGGCGGGCACCGGCGATGCGGATTTCGCTGCCAGTGACGGCGGCGAGCCCGATAAACGAGCCCACTTCCATGTAATCGGGGCCGATTTCGTATTCGGCACCGTGGAGCGAGCTCACGCCGGTGATGCAGAGCAGATTAGTGCCAATGCCACTAATTTTGCCACCCATGGCGTTGAGGCAGTGACACAAATCTTGGATGTGCGGTTCTGAGGCGGCATTGGCGATGGTGGTGTCACCTTCGGCCAGTACTGCCGCCAAAATCGCTTGCTCGGTGCCGGTGACACTCATTTCGTCGAGAAAAATGTCGGCGCCGTGCAGTTTGTGGCAGGTCAACACATATTCGCTGGGCGTGATTTCGATCATGACCCCCAGCGCTTTGAGCGCTTGGAAGTGCGTGTCGAGGCGCCGCCGCCCGATAGCATCGCCACCGGGGCGGGGCAAGCGCACATGACCGCGGCGGGCGAGTAGCGGACCGGCCAATAGGATTGACGTGCGGATGCGCCGTGCCAAGGCAGGATCGGGGTCTTCGTTGCGCACTTCAGGCGTATGGAAGCGCCAACTATGATCGCCGGCTGGCGAAATGTGCACACCCAAACCGCCCAGCAAGGCGCGTTTGGTGACCACATCGCCGATTTCGGGCATGTTGCGCAAAATAACCGGCTCACTCGTGAGCAAGGTGGCCGCCAAGAGCGGCAGGGCGGCGTTTTTGTTGCCGGCTGGGCGGATCGTGCCACTTAGGCGATGCCCACCCTCAATCACAAAGCGTTCCATGCAAGCTCCTTTTAAATCACGTTGGTCAATGTGGTGAACAATCCGGCATCGCCGGCCACTGCTTGTTGGATGGAGGCATCGCCACCAAGCACTACCCGTTGCCAATGCTGATTGAGCGCCATCAAGGCTTCACCATAGCGCACAAAATCAGGGATTGTGACGGCGAGTGCTTGCTCTCGGGTCTGTTGGCGGTAGCTATCATCGTCGCCAGACAAATGGCGTATGAACGCCGTAAATCCCCGTGCGTCAGGCAACTGGTAGCCATCTAAATCACCTGCGGCGCCGATGATTGCTTGCAGCAAGGCATCGTCGTCGAGTTGGACTTGGGTCAGCCATTGGCCGGCTTGGGCATAGACGTCGAGGGTTTTGCTGATATTGGGGTCACGATATGACAGCATCGACAAAATTCCGCTGCGGATGTCGAGGACGCTAAATGCACCGTATGCGCCACCTTTTTCACGGATTTGTTCATGCAAAAAGGTGCGGCTAAGATGACGATTGACGACGATATCGGTGCCACTACAGGTATACCCTACTTGACTGAGCTGTGCCGCCACTCCCACATAATTGACTTGGGCAGGGGCAATCAAGGCTTCGTTGCTGGGGAACGTGAGCGTTGACCACAGTTGTGGGCTCACCGTATGGTTGGGAATTTGCCCACTAATGCGGGTGAACTCTGTTAGCGCACTCGGGACCAATTCTGGGTTGCAGGTTACATGAAAGCGCATGCTGCCTTGGGTGATTAACGCAGTGCGAATGGCCACCAGCTTGGCGTGGATCGCTTCCCATTGGCTATCGGCGGTGGCAGCTAACTCGCGGATGAATTTGAGATAACTAACGCCACCGAGGAGTTCGTTGAAGCTTTGGATATTGCCAAAGCGGGCCCGCAAGCGTGAATTAATCAGTGCGTGTCCCGACGGCAGTACCCGCGCTTCCCGACTGGCTTTGTCTTCTTTGATGAGTTGCAAAATCCGTTCGCGATTGTCGAGGTGGGCCGCCACACTGACATCACCCATGATGTCGAGTAAGGTGCCGATGTTCTCGCTGGTCGCTTTGCCGCGAATCAGTAACAAAGCGTAATAGTCTTTGCTGAGTCGATTGGTGCCCGCCATCGATGTCGCCGAAATTCCGCCGGTGTAGGTGCCAATGCGTTGTGAGAGTTTTATGGCGTCGTAGTCACCGGCGCCGGTTTCGGTCAACGCATCCACAAACAACGGCAGGTAGGGAATAAGATCTGCGGGTAAATTGCGTAAATCAAACCCGATATCGACATACATAATCCCACTGGTAAAGAGTGGTGCAATTGTTACGGGAATAGTGCCGATGCGCTCGTGCACAAGCGGGGTGACTTTGACATGCGGCTCGAGGTCGTCACGAGTCAAGCGTGGGATGGTTGCCAACGCTTCTGGGCTGTCGGGGGTCTCTTGCCAGTGGGTCAGGCGTTGGGCGGCCGCGTTGATTTCGTCGCGTTGAGCACTCGTCAATGTGGCTTCGGCTGCAACCAGTTCCGCTGCTTCTTGGGCATCGAGGCGCTCATTGAGTAGGGCATCGGGTGCAACGATTAACTCAAGCATGTGCGGATTGTCGCGCAACAATTCCTGGAGCAACTGCCCGATGCGTTGCGGGTCTTGCAGGCGTTGTTTGGCGGTAGCCAAGGCCTCTTCGTAACGCAAGGCTTTGATGATGTCGAGACCATACAGCCATGGATTGGTCAAACCAATCATCAAGGCTAGTCCCCGTGGGAATCCACCGGTGTTGCGCTCGCGTAAATCGAATTCAATGGTGTTAATCGATGCCTGGATTTGGGCAGGATCGACCCCTTCCGTGATGATTTTGGTGATTGCATCACGCACGAGTGGGGCAATTTTTACGACATTTTCGGGGGCAACACCCTTGAGCCCAAGCGCAAAATAGGTTTGCAGGTTATTGCCAAACCCACCGCCACTGAGATCTTCGCCGAGATCACTGTCGAGTAACAATTTGCGCAGTGGGGCGACGGCGTCGTTGAGCAGCACATGGTCGACAATCATGATTTCCATTTCGTCGATTTCATCAAAGTGCTTGTCAATCATCCAGGCCAGCAACACGTGGTGGCGTTGCTCGTCGGCGGTGGCTGGGTAGGCATATTTGGCGGTGCGGGATGCACTCCATTGGGATTGTTTGGCGATGGGTGGGGGTGGGGTTTGGGCGCTGAAATTGGCCAAGTAGGGTTCGAGGCGCTCTAGCCGCGTTTCGATTTCGTCGTCACCATACCAATACAACAATGAGTTGCTGGGGTGGTAGTAGGTGGCATGGAAGTCGGTGAATTCGGCATAACTCAGCGTCGGGATGACCCGCGGGTCACCACCCGAATCGTTGGCATAAATCGTGTCGGGGAAGAGTTCACGGCTCAAGGCTTTGCCCAGCACCCGTTCGGCGGTGGCCGATGCACCCTTCATTTCGTTGTAAACAATCCCTTTGTAGGTCAGTTTGCCGGCATCATCGAATTCATAGCGCCAACCTTCTTGACGTAACGTATCTTCGCTAATCAAGGGATGAAACACAGCATCCATATAGACGTCGACGAGGTTGTACAAATCCTTGAGGTTGGTACTGGCTACGGGGTAGATGGTTTTATCGGGGTAGGTCATCGCATTCAAAAAGGTATTGAGCGATCCTTTGAGCAGTTCATTAAAGGGGCTTTTGACGGGAAAATGTTTCGAACCACACAACACCGAGTGTTCGAGGATGTGGGCCACGCCATTGGAATTGGCGGGCAATGTGCGAAACGAAACGCCGAAGCATTTGTTTTCGTCGTCGTTATGGATAGATACGAGTTGCGCCCCACTTGGATGGCTATAAATGCGCACCGTGGCGTGGATATCGCTGATTTCTTCGAGATGCGTCAACACAAATTGATGTGACATGCCAGCTCCTTTCCGCTTTCTGTTATCATACCACGTGAGGTTGGCGTATACTTGTGTCAGGTTGTGAAATAAAGGATATAGGGACGATGAATAAACAAACAATCCGTGATGTGGCATGGCAAGGCAAACGGGCATTGGTGCGGGTAGACTTCAATGTGCCCATTGAAAACGGCGTTGTGGGCGACGATACCCGCGTCCGTTCGGCCATTCCTACCATCCGCTATTTGGTTGACCAAGGTGCTGCAGTGGTGTTGATGTCCCATTTGGGACGCCCCAAAAACAAAGTAGTCGAAGATTTGCGCATGCGTCCCGTGGCTGCTCATTTGGCCAAATTGATGGGTGTGACGGTAATTACCACCGATGCTGTGGCCGGCGCCGATGCCTTGGCTGCCGCCCAAGCGTTGCAACCTGGTCAAATTTTGATGCTCGAAAACACCCGTTTCGACGCTCGTGAAGAGGCCAACGACGTCTCACTGGCCCAAGAATATGCCCAACTGGGCGACGTCTATGTCAACGACGCCTTTGGCGCTGCTCACCGCGCCCACGCCTCCACTGAAGGCGTGGCGCATTTGTTGCCGGCAGTGGCAGGGTTGTTGATGGAACGGGAGCTCGATGCCTTGGCCGGCACGCTCGAAGCCCCCCAACGCCCGTTTATTACCATCATTGGTGGCGCCAAAATCAGCGACAAAATCGGTGTCATCGAAAATCTGCTCAGCAAAGTCGATGCCCTGTTGATTGGTGGCGGCATGGCCAACACCTTCTTGTTGGCGCAAGGCTATGCCATGGGTGACTCACTGGTCGAAGCCTCGAGCCTCGATTTGGCCAAACGCATGATTGATTTGGCGGCCACCCGCGGCACCAAGTTGTTGTTGCCCACCGATGCCATCGTGGCCGACAAATTTGCCGCCGATGCCGCCACCCAAGTGGTGGGTATCGCTGCCGTCACCCCCGGCTGGCGCATCCTCGACATCGGGCCAGACACCCAAGCCCGCTATGCTGCCGAAATCGCCCAAGCCAAGACCATCATTTGGAATGGCCCGATGGGAGTGTTCGAAATGCCGGCCTTTGCCGGTGGCACCCGCGCTGTGGCCCAAGCCTTGGCCGACAGTAGCGCCAAAACCGTGATTGGTGGCGGTGATTCGGTGGCTGCCATCGAACAAATGGGCCTGGCCGACAAAGTTAGCCATATTTCTACCGGCGGCGGGGCCTCGCTCGAGCTCCTCGAAGGACGCGTGCTCCCCGGTGTGGCTGCTCTCAACGATCGTGCCTAATTTGCGTCATAGTACAAAACCCCCTCGACATCACTATGATGTCGAGGGGGTTTAATTGTTCGAACAGGCTACCGTTTAGAATTCGAGTAACAAGCTATCGGGATCTTCGAGCAAATCTTTGATATGCACCAGGAAGCGCACTGCCGCGGCGCCATCGATGATACGGTGGTCGTACGACAAGGCGATATACATCATCGGGCGAATCACAATTTCGCCATTCATGACCATGGCGCGTTCTTGAATCTTGTGCATCCCCAAAATACCTACTTGGGGCATATTGAGGATGGGGGTTGACATCATCGAGCCAAACACGCCCCCGTTGGTGATGGTAAAGGTGCCACCCGTCAAATCAGCGAGGCCTAGTTTGTTGTCACGGGCTCGTTTGGCGAGGGATTCGATCCCTTTTTCGATACCAGCGAAACTCAAATTGTCGGCATCGCGGAGCACTGGCACCACCAACCCATCGGGAGTCGATACGGCGATGCCGATATCGTAGTAATACTTGTAGAGAATCTCGTCGCCTTGGATTTCGGCATTGACGGCCGGGAAGGCTTTGAGGGCACTGACCGTGGCTTTGGTGAAGAACGACATGAAGCCGAGACCGACGCCATTGTGCTCTTTGAAGCTATCTTTTTTGCGCTTGCGGATGTCCATCACGCGGGTCAAATCGACTTCGTTGAAGGTGGTCAGCATGGCAGCGGTTTGTTGGGCTTGCACGAGGCGCGTGGCAATCGTTTGGCGTCGGCGTGACATTTTGACCCGCTCTTCGCGGCGGCTACCGCTGGCGACGACGGGTGCTGGTGTCGCTGGCGCAACTGGTGCGACCGGTGCTGGCGTACTCGCTTTGATGACGTCGTTTTTGGTGATGCGGCCATCGGGGCCGCTACCACTGACGGTACGCAAATCGACGCCGGTATCGGCGGCCACATTGCGGGCCACGGGGGTGGCTGGCGCATCGCTAACGACGGGGACTGCGACGGGGGCTGGCGTTGCGACCGGTGCTGGTGCGGGCGTTACGCTAGCGGCGCTAGCGGCGGTGTCGATGCTGGCAATCAGCTCACCAACGGCCACGTTGTCGCCTTCGTTTTTGTGCAAGGCGGTGATGACGCCGGCGGCACTGGCACTCACTTCGATGTTGACTTTGTCGGTTTCGAGGTCGGCAATGATTTCGCCGGCATTGATGGCTTCGCCTACTTTTTTATGCCAGCGAGCCAGGGTCCCTTCGACGATTGATTCACCGAGAATTGGGACTTTGATATCGACGTTCATGATGCATTCTCCAGGGCGTACGGTTACGCCACAATGATTGGTTGCGATTGAATTGGACTATACACCGCAGTATTGATGATGCGTTCTTGTTCTTCGGCATGGTCTGATTGTGAGCCTTCGGCTGGGCTCGCCGATGGTGCCCGCCCCACATAACTAAACTGTGTATCGGCTGCAAGCAAGGTTTTGATGCGTGGGGCTACGTAGGTCCATGCCCCCATGTTTTGTGGTTCTTCTTGCATCCAGATTACTTCGCGGGCATTGGGATAGCCTGCCAAAATCGCCGTGAGTTCATCGGCTGGGAAGCTGTAGAGTTCTTCGATGCGAATCACCGCCACGTGTGGAGCTTGCTCTGGGGTCACACTCCCAACGAGGTCGACATAGACTTTGCCTGAGCAGAGGATGATACGCTCGACCTGATTGCGGCGGTCGTTGGCACTGGCATCGTCGAGTACGCGATAAAAGCGTCCATCGCTCAAATCACTCAACGAAGAACCGGCTTTGGGGTGGCGGAGTAGGCTTTTGGGGGTCATCAAAATCAACGGCCGTGGATCTTCGGTGCGGAGCATGGCTTGGCGGCGTAATATATGAAAATATTGGGCTGCGGTGGTGCAGTTGGCGACACGGATATTGTCGTCGGCAGCCATTTGCAAAAAGCGCTCCAAGCGGGCACTCGAATGCTCGGGACCTTGGCCTTCGTAGCCGTGGGGCAACAACAAGATCATCGACGGCTGTAAGCCCCATTTTTTGCGCCCAGAGACGATGAATTGGTCGATGATGACTTGGGCGCCGTTGGAGAAATCGCCAAACTGTGCTTCCCAGAGCACCAAACTGTCAGGGGCGTGGGAACTATAGCCGTATTCAAAGCCTAGTACGGCGTTTTCGGACAATGAACTATTGTATACCGCAAAGGCTGCTTGGGCTTGGGGGAGGTGTTGGATGGGGGCGTAGACTTGGCCGTTTTCGACATCGTGCAACACGAGATGCCGATTGCTAAACGTGCCACGCTGACTGTCTTGACCCGTCATGCGGATGGGCACCCCTTCGGCGATGAGCGAGGCAAACGCGAGTGCTTCGGCATGCGCCCAATCGATGGCGCCCACTTGTGTAAAGGCCGTACGGCGTTTTTCAAACATGCGTACCAGTTTGGGATTGATGCTGAAATTATCGGGGGCACGTAGTAGTTGCGTGTTGTACTCGTGCAATTTGTCGGCACTGACGGCAGTCTGGGTACGACGGGCCAACCCTGCGGGTGGCTCGGTGAGGGTGGTGGGCATGACCGGATCCGTTTCGGCTTGGTGTTTGGCTTCTTGGAGCTTCGCCATCAAGTCTGCCACCATGCCATCGGCTTCAGCCTGCGTGACAATGCCATCTGCCACCAAACGATTGGCCCATTGTTCACGGACGGTTTTGTGTTGGCTGATTTGGGCATACATCAACGGCTGCGTAAATGAAGGCTCGTCGCCTTCGTTGTGACCCCAGCGCCGATAACCTACCAAGTCAACCAAAAAGTCTTTGTGGAATTCGTTGCGATAGGCCAACGCCATGCGGGCGGCAGCCACACTCGCTTCGACATCATCGGCATTGACATGCACGATGGGGATTTCGAAGCCTTTGGCGAGGTCACTCGAATAAAGTGTGGTGCGGCTATCGTGGGGGTCCGTCGAAAAGCCAATTTGATTGTTGAGGATGATATGAATCGTCCCGCCAATGCTGTAGCCTTCGAGGTCCGACATATTGAGGGTTTCGGCAACCACTCCTTGACCAGGGAAGGCCGCATCGCCATGGATGATGATTGCCAGCGATGCCGAGCGATCACGCACGGGGGCGCCATGGGCAAAACGGTCATCCTGGACAGCGCGGGCCCGACCTGCCACCACCGGATTGACAAATTCGAGATGGCTGGGGTTGGGGGCGAGGGTAATAGGCATCTGCTCGACGCCACTCTCGCGGAAGGTGCGTTGGGCGCCGAGGTGATATTTGACGTCACCCGTCCAGCCGTGGGCTTCACGTACCACGGGGTGGTGGGCGTCACGATGGGCCAGGATGAATTCACTCAAAATATGATTGTAGGGCTTCCCGAGAGCGTGGGCGAGCACGTTGAGCCGACCACGGTGCGCCATACCGATGACGATTTCTTTGGTGCCGGCCACGGCTGCGTTGCGGATGATTGAATCCAGCATGGGCATCAACATGTCGCAGCCTTCGAGGGAGAAGCGTTTTTGGCCGACAAAGGTGGTATGCAAAAAGCGCTCGAAGGTTTCGACTTCGCTGAGGCGGGCCAGGATTTCGCGCTTGCGCCGTACCGAAAACCCATAGAAAAACTTGCGTGTTTCGATGGAGTCATGAAACCATTTGCGCTCTTCATAGACTTGAATATGGTCTGATTCGTAGCCGAGACTCCCCGAATAGAGCGCACGTAACGATTGTACGCCAGTCAAGGCATCGCTACATTCTGCTTCGAGTGGACTGCGCAAAATCGATGCAGGCAACCCGCGTAAGTCAGCTTGACTCAGGTCGTGATAGGCTAATTCGAGGCTAGGATCACCAACAGGTTGCTTCCCAAGTGGGTCAATATGGGCAGCTAAGTGCCCCATCTCGCGGATAAAGCGAATCAAGCGTGCCGCGGCAATCGCATGTACATTGTCGACGGTGTCACGGGGTGCAGTGGTTGCTACCGGTACCGTAGCATCCGTAAAAAGATGCGCGTTTTCGAGAAACAATTGCCGGAATTCTGCATCGACCGATGCCGGGTCTTTTTTGTACTGTTCATATAACTCGAGTACATAGCCTGCATTTGGACCAAAAAATTGTGCGAAGGATCGCATCACATCATACTCCTCATAGCCGTATGTGTCGCAATTACACACGGAAATGGCGCCATAGTCAAGCGGATACAGTATAGAGGTGGACGTGCCCTTCGTCAAGCGTGTTATTGCTATTTTGAGAATGGAGAGATGTTGTTTGTGATTCGCAATCTGCAAAAAACACGTTTTTCTGGTGTTTTGATATGTTTTTTGGACAAAAAAACTGCTGATTACCAAAAAAATATTGGCTGGCTATGACGTTTTTGCTAACATACACAACGTTACTTTGGTATAATAGTTGCATATGTAAAAAGGAGGGTGTCGTGCGTATTTCTCGCGCTTTAATCACCGCTGCCTCACCGGCACAACATGCCTTGCCCTTGCAACGACTCGTCGACCGTGATGGCGTCACCAAGTCGCTGTTACGAATCATTGCCGAAGAAGCCTTACAAGCCGGCATCGACGAAATCGTAGTTGTCGTTGCTCCGGGCACGGCTGCGGCCTATCTCGATGCCGTCAACGATATTGCCAAACATTTGCGCTTTGTCGAGCAACCACACCCACAGGGGTATGGGCATGCGATTTTGATGGCGCGTGATGTGATTGGCACCGATCCCTTTTTGCATTTGGTTGGTGATCATATTTACCTCAGCAACGAATCTCGGGGCTGTGCCCGCCAAATTGTTGATTTGGCAATGACCGAACATTGTGCGGTATCGGCGGTGCAATCGTCGCGGGAGCACCTGTTGCCGTACTACGGCGTGGTAGGTGGTCGGCCATTGTCGGGTAACGCCAATGTGTATACCATCGAGCAAGTGGTCGAAAAACCGACTCCAACTGCAGCCGAACAGCAACTGCTCACCCCTGGTTTGCGCGTCGGTCACTATTTATGTTTGTTTGGGATGCACGTTTTGACCCCAGGTATTTTCGATATTTTGACGGCAAATCTCACCGCTGCCCCCGACGATGTATTGCAACTCTCGCCGGCGCTCCATCAACTTGCTCGCCAAGAACGCTACCTGGCCTTGGCACATATTGGTCGTCGCTATGATACTGGTGCCAAATACGGCTTATTGACCGCTCAACTAGCCCTCGGATTGAATGGCGTCGATAGTGAGGATGTGATGGCGACATTGGTGGAATTATTACTACATCGCCGCAGCGAATAGGAGCATCTATGTCGCAATTATGCGCCATTATTATCGCTGACGACGTACTGTTGCGTGATACCGCGCTCGAATCGGTGTGTGGCAATGCCTCGTATCAGACGTTGTTGAGCGAAATTACTGCCCTCGAGGAGTTTCGCCAACAACGCACCAATTTGTACGAACGGGTGCGGGCGCTCTTTTTTTTATATGCCATTCATCGCTTTTACTTGCCCTCCCACTACCCCGCAGCCCAAGCTACCCACGTCCCCTACGACGGCTATGTGCACTTGCTCAATCGGCGCTTCGAAGAAGCAGTAACCTTGTTTGTGGCTGCCTTCACACGTGCGCCATCGGATGCGTTGTCGAGTGCCTTGGCGACTGCCTATCACCAACTGGCCTTTCAGACGTTGGCCGATCAGGTGCGCCAAAGTGTGCGAGCGGTGCGGGGCAATCAATGGATGTTCCGCATGGGGCATCCCGCCGACTATCCGTTGCGCATGCATCCCCGCCTGCTGACCCGTGATGCCGATCAGGCCTTCCCCATTTTGCAAGAAGCTACTCCCGTGCGCATGGATTTGTCGCATAGCGGCTGGAGTGATATTTTTTTCTTGGGGATGGATTTCCCTGCCGGCGCCCAAGTCCTCAATATCTCGGTCGATTTGTGTGTGCGTGGCCGTGACGCCACTACGCGCCCCCCCGTTGAAGCCTATCTGCGCGTAATTGATGAACCGTTGTTGCGTTTGACGAGTGTCGACTTGGGTGTGACTGCCGATATTACCGAGTTGGGCGAAGTCTTTGACTTTGGCCGCGATTATATGGGCTTACTCAAAGGGGCCGTGATCGCCTCAGGGATTATCCCGCCCGGGCTCGAAAGCTCACAGCGTTCGCTGTCCGACGTATTGGCGCGCTTGGTGGGTCCAGGTCACGGGCTTGAGCTGGTGTCGTCGGTCAACGACATCCCCAAAGGCTCACGCTTGGCCGTATCTACCAATCTGCTGGCTGCCTTGATTTGTGTTTGTATGAGGGCCACCGGGCAGACGGTCAATCTCACTGGCGCCCTGCAAGAATCTGAGCGGCGTCTAGTGGCGGCCCGGGCGATTTTGGGTGAATGGTTGGCCGGCTCTGGCGGTGGTTGGCAAGACTCGGGCGGCGTGTGGCCAGGGATTAAACTGATTACTGGCGTCGAATCACAACCCAACGACCCCGAATACGGCGTCAGTCGTGGCCGCTTGTTGCCCCAACACCGTGTGCTGGGTACAGACGAAATCTCCCCCGTAGCCCGCCAACGCTTGCAAGATAGTCTGGTGTTGGTCCATGGGGGCATGGCTCAAAACGTCGGCCCCATATTGGAAATGGTCACCGAAAAATATCTGCTCCGCGCTGGTGCCGAATGGCAGGCCCGCCAAGACGCCATCGCCTTGATGACCGAAATGATTGCCGCCCTCAAAGCAGGCGACATTCGTACATTGGGGCAAATCACCACCCGCAATTTCATGGGTCCTTTGCAAACCATCATCCCCTGGGCCACCAACCGCTATACGGAAGGGCTGATTCGTGCCGCCCAACAACGGTTTGGTGAGCAGTTTTGGGGGTTTTGGATGCTGGGGGGCATGTCGGGTGGGGGCATGGGCTTTATCGTTGACCCCGCCATCAAAACCGAAGCCCAAGCGGCCTTGCAAGAAATCATGGATGCCGAGCGTTTGGCGCTCCAAGATGCCTTGCCATTTGCGATGACCCCCGTAGTCTATGATTTCGCCATCAATGAACGGGGCACATGGGCTGAATTACTGCCCGCCACCAATCGATTGATGCCGGTCGGTTATTATGCCTTGCACATGCCTCGCCTGCTCCGTGCCGAAGCGCGTGACCTCAATTTGACGCGCCGGCGTGAGCTCGACTACTTTGGGGCGGCCTGCTTGACTCGCCCCGAATTGGCTCGGGTCGTACCGATGCTCTTTAATCAAATGTTGCCCCATGTCAGTAGTCCAGCCAATCAAACACCCCGTGTACATGACTCATTAATCCAAAACGGCTTTGATCGTGATTTCCACGAACAAATCCGCGCCGATATGCGGGCAGGGCGGATTGGCTTGATGCAAAACCGCCTGCCTGCCAGTAGTGCCATCCGTGACGTCGAATCCAGTGATGTGCATGATGCCACGAGTCGTCCTGATGCCGAAATCATCCGATTGGGTGAAGCAGCATTGTCCCGTGGCGAAGTTGCGGTGGTGTCGCTCGCCGGTGGGGCGGGGAGTCGTTGGACGCAAGGCGCCGGTGTCGTCAAAGCGCTCCATCCCTTTGCCAAATTTGCCGGACGCCATCGTACCTTTATTGAACTGCATATCGCCAAAAGCCAACAAATCGCACGGATGTATGGTGTCGCTCCGGCGCATGTCTTTACCACGAGTTATATGACTGATGCACCACTCCGCCACGCCCAAATGACGGCACAGTCACACGGCCGCCCGTGGGGTTATGCCGGCGATGTGTTGCTATCTCAAGGTCGGGCGGTCGGCTTGCGGTTTGTGCCGATGACCCGCGATTTGCGCTTTGCCTGGGAAGAAACCCCCCACCAGCTCCTCGACGAACAAGCCCAAAAAATGCGCCAAAGTGTGCATGCCGCCTTGATTGGTTGGGCTCGGTCACAGGGCGAAGGCGCGGATTATACTGATAATCTGCCCAACCAATGTATGCACCCGGTGGGGCATTGGTTTGAAGTCCCCAATATGTTGCGCAATGGCACTCTGGCACAGTTGCTCACAAAAAACTCCAACCTGCGCTATTTGATGGTGCACAACATCGACACATTGGGCGCGACGCTTGATCCGGCGCTGCTTGGGCAACATATCGCTACCCAAAAAATGTTTTCGTTCGAAGTCACTGCTCGCCGCATCGATGATCGCGGCGGTGGTCTCGCCCGGGTTGATGATCAAGTGCGCTTGGTTGAGGGATTGGCGATGCCCCGCATCACCGATGAATTCGGCTTGCGTTTTTATAATACCCTCACCAATTGGATTGATATCGATGGGATGTTGACGCTGTTTGGCTTGACCCGAGATGATATCATGCAAAACTCCGAGCGGGTGAATCAGGCGGTGCGCGCCATGGCGACGCGTATGCCAACGTATGTGACAATTAAAGATGTCAAAAAACGCTGGGGCAATGGCCAAGAAGACATCTATCCCGTGGCACAATTTGAAAAATTGTGGGGCGATATGACGGCATTACCCGATGCCACGGTTAATTTTTTGCAAGTGACCCGCCTGCGCGGCCAACAACTCAAAGATCAAGCTCAGCTCGATGGTTGGCTCCGTGACGGCAGTGCGGCTTATATTGATGCGCTTTGTGATTGGAACGTCGAATGAATGACATAACGATGCGGTTTTGGAGTGAGTTGCCTGTATTTGCGCAACGTGACGTAGTGACTGCTTTAGGCGATCTAACCACCTGGATGCAGGCGGCACGGACACGGCCGAGTACGATTGTGGTTGCATTTCAACACCAGGTGCCGGTGGCAGCCCTCGTAACCCACCACGACCGCATGGCAGTCGGTCCGGCGGTGCTTGATGTGGCAGTGGTCCGGCAGGTGATGCATACGACTGATGTCGCACACGAAGTCATCGTACAAATGGTGATGCATCAAGCCATGAGGTTTATCGAAGAAGGGCTCGGTTTGGTGCTGGTGCATGGCGATGTATCTGCGTGGTCGCATTATGGTTTTGCACCTGTTTCACACCGGGTCCGGGTGGCGTGGCGCAGCGAAATCCCTGCGCTGGCGGCCGCACCAAACCGGGCGCAATACGCCGTTCCTACCACCGCAGAACGCCAATTGATTCAAACCATGGCGTTGACCGGTAGGAGTGTTGATGTCCGGATCGTCGATTGGGCTGCCTGGCCGCCGCGACCGTGGCTGCTCTTGTATGGCAACGATGGTCAATTGTGTGCTGCTGCCGATATTGTGACGAAAGGTGCCGAAACAATCGTCGTGCATGCCGTGGCGAGTGATGACGGTGCCGCCAGCGATTTGGTTGGCCAATTGCTCCATAGTGGGCTTGTGGCAGCGCCAATCGTTATTCAGTTACCATATACCCATGCGGTCACCCAAATGGCTTTGCATCACCACGGTGTGGTGCAAGTAGCGACTGCCGGCGTACGGGCGGTATTGTTGGGAGTGTTGGATTTGCCGATGATGTTGACTGCGTTGATTCCGGCATTTGAACAACGTTTGCGGGCCTCTGCGTATGCCAATTGGAATGGTGGTGTGCGCATCGAAATCAGTGATGAACGTGCCATGATTATGGTGACCAATGGCAAGGTGACGGTGATTGATGGTACGCGTGAGGCTGATGTACGCATCAAGCAAGTCGAATTAAGTGCACTATCACAGATGACCTTGGGGTACCGTTCGATTGGTGCTCTCCGTCGGGCGGGCTTGTTACTGTGCGATGACACCGAATTGCCGTTGTGTGATGTGTTGTTCCCGGCGCTGTACCCACAACTTTCCCTCGAATAATGAACTGAGCTCAGCATGGCGAGTGTGACTGTACATGATGCAATTCGATTAGCGTTACCGGTGTCGACCCAAATTGTCGCTGGACATGCGGGGTTGCACCGTCCAGTGTCGTGGCCAGTGGTGGCACGTGGGTTAGCACCATTGTTTACGGAGCTCCATGGCAACGAATTTGCCTTGGTATCGGTAGCGGCCCTCAAAGACATCGACCCACCGATTGCATTGCCGACACTCATCGAGCGACTGATTAGTGTGCCGATTAGCGCATTGGCAATTGTTGGTCATATTGATGGACAATCGATTGCCGTGGCCGAACAAGCAAATCTGCCATTGCTCCATCTCGCAAGCGATGTCGATATTCGTGTGGTTGATCGTGAATTGCAACGCCTAATCAGTGACTATGAGGCTCAAGTCGATCGCCGTGCTGCCCAGATTGCGCTCGAATTGGGTGAGCAATCGTTGGCCGGTGGTGGCTTCCCTGCTATGTTGGCGCTACTGGCAAATCGGACGGGGCGCGACGTGGCGATCTATTCGGTCAAAGGTGACATGCTTTCATTTCATGGCTCTCCCGACATCAAATCGACACTCCTCCATATTGCCCTCACGCCTGGTAATCAACGGGTGGGTGGCATTGATACGTGGTGCCTGCCACTCACTGCTGCGGGCCAAGGGATTGGGTTTATTGTGCTGGCAGGGCAATCATTGACTGATGCTGACAAGGCCACCGTCAAACGCGCGGCGATGGCGTTAGCCATGGAATTAACCAAAACCCAAGCGCTTTCGGCCGTCGAAGAACGCTATCGCGGTAACTTTCTCGAGCAATTATTGGCCGGGAATCTCTCTGATCCATCTGTGTTGCAACAGCGGGCGCGTGAGATTGGCGTTGATCTACGGAAACCGCATGTCGCCATGCTCTTTCGTCTCCCGCTCGCTCAGCAGAATCAACTGCAAGCGCAATTCGCCAATGCCTTGCCCCAATTAGGGTCAACCATTCCTTGGTTGTCTCATGCGCTTGGTGTGCTTTGTTTTGTGCCTGCGGATGTGACAAATAGTAGCGAAAAACAAATCATTCAATCGGTTTTGCGCGATGTAGTTGCCTACTTCCCCACCGTGCGCGCGACGTATGGTCGGGTTGCGTCGACGCATACCGAATGGATTCGCTCACAGACCGAAGCAGAATTAACCCAAAAACTATTGCGGACTAATTCCAATGTAGCGCTTGGTTATGCCGAAATCGGCGTGTACCAATTGTTGTTGCCACTGGTGAATAATCCCGACGCCATGCTCTTTTATCACCAGCATTTAGGCGCATTACTCGACTACGAACGTGAACAACATGGTGAATTACTGCAAACGCTGGAAGCTTTTTTTGATTGTAACGGTAATTTGGCGCGTACATCTGAAGCAATTCATGTGCATCGCAATACGTTGCTCTATCGTTTGTCCCGTATTTCGCAAATTTGTCAGGTTGATCTTGACAATACTGAGACCCGGTTGTCGTTGTGGCTCGCAATCAAGCTCCATCGCTTGATTGGTCATACTGCAACTGATTCGCTATAATTGACAAATAGGTGTATGCGTACTATTCGCGAAAGGATAGGTGATTAGATGGCGACCCAAGAAAAAATAATGATTGTTACTGGGGCCACGGGCGGCATTGGTCTCACCACGGCCCGCGAATTAGCGGCGACTGGCGCTCGGGTTGTGCTAGTTGGGCGTTCTGAAGCACGCCTTGCCGATGCCGTAGCCTTGATTACGCAACAAACCCCCAACGCCCAACTCGATACCATCCAGGCTGATTTGTCGTCACAAGCCGAAGTATGTGCGGTTGCTGATACCATCAAGCAACGCTATGATCATATCGATGTGCTCATCAACAACGCCGGCGCCTACTATACTACGCTTCAATTGAGCGTTGATGGCATCGAAATGACATGGGCCCTCAATCATATGGCCCCATTTTTGTTGACCACGCAGTTACTTGATTTGTTACGGGCCAGTGCACCAGCGCGGATTATCACCGTGGCATCTGCGGCACACCAAGGCGCAACAATTGATTTTGATGATCTCGAAGGCAAAAAACGCTTTAGTGGCTGGAAGGCTTATGGCCAATCCAAACTCGCCAACATCATGTTCACCTACGAATTAGCCAATCGGTTGCTTGAATCGGATGTGACGGCCAATTGTCTGCACCCCGGTTTTGTGGCCACGGGCTTTGCGCAGAATAATGCTGGTTGGTTTGCCAAATTTTTTGCGGTGATGCAACGCTACATGGCGATTACCCCAGCACAAGGCGCCGAAACTTCGATTTTCTTGGCGCGTAGTGATAGTGTGGTGACTACCACAGGACGTTATTTTGATAAATGCAAACCAGTCCCTTCATCAAAAGTCTCCTACGACGTTACGACCCAACGCCGATTGTGGCAACTCAGTCAAAATATGGTGAAATAAGCACTCTCGCCAACAAAATTCAAATCCCCCGCGGAGCTCATGCTCCGCGGGGGATTTTGTGACGACTATTCGCCTTGGTGACGATTTTCGCCGAGGCTGGCGGCCAATTTGCGTAATTCTTCGTTGATACCGGCTAATCCACTGACGACCTTGGTATGAGCCTCGGTAACCGTGGGATTTTCCATGGCTTTTTCAACGAATTGTTTGCCTTTTTCACTGACTTCGGTAACTTTTTCGTTGCTTCGTAGGGCTTGCAAGCGGTCTACCACTTCACCAACACCTTTTTGCAGGTCTTGTTGGATTTGGTGGGCCTGATTGCTATTCAAAAACGCCCGTGCGACGGCTTCGAGTTGGGTACCTAATGAGCGCAATTCATCGAGCAATGATTCGCTCTGTGCTGGGGTGGGTTCTGTGGCTGGGTTTGGGGTGACTTCGGGGGGGATTTGGGTGTTGTCTGACATGATCAGATTCCTTTCATTTTTTGTAACCGCTCTTCTGACGGTAGCCGTATGCCATTTGTTGCGTTAATTTCTGCTAATTCCTGTGCAATACCTACGCCAAAACCCTAGCTCACCTTGTCATTCCATGCCGGTTGCGATAGCAACCGTAGTAGAGACGCAGCCTGCTGGGTCTGTAGCGTAGCGTGGAATCTCCCGAGCCTTGCCATAGGATAGATACACTACGAGACGTAGCGCACCCGTTGCGTACCCTATGCACCATACGCTCGCGGAAAATAACGACTGCGGTTACTGTTGCACCAACACAAAACGACGGAGGAAACGTGAAGTTTGAAGTATGAAATCATCGCTACTGATTTGTATTGACTACCTCCGTTCCTTCCTCCTGCCGACTTTATATTTCATCCTTCGTATTTGGCACTTGGGCGTATCAATGCACCGCCACACCACCAACGAGCCGCCTAGATTGGCGTAGGTATTGATACCTGCCACCAAAATAATGATTGCAGGTATGCACAATTTATGGGTGGGCTAATTTTTTAACTGTTGTTGGTGTGATTGTCGTGGTACGGGTGACAGTACGGGTGACAGTACGGGTGACAGTACGGGTGGCGGTACGGGTGGCAGTACGGGTGGCAGTACGGGTGGCAGTACGGGTGGCAGTACGGGTGGCAGTACGGGTGGCAGTACGGGTATCTGAAGGACGGAAGGATTTGGGTGTGATAGAAGGTTGTGTTTTGATAGAGGTATTGCTTGGGGTACTCGTCGCTGTACGAGTATTCGTCGCAGTGGGCGTGCGGGTAGCAGTGCGTGTCGTCGTTGGTGATCTGGTCAATGTGGGTGTTCGTGAGTAGGTAGGTGTCGCAAGGCTCCCAGAGTAGGTGATATCGAATTTTGTGGTGAAACGAGAGTAGCCCATCACGTCGACACGCGCTTTACCGACCATGTGTCGTGGTACCGTTACGACGAGTTGGTTGGATGTGTTAACGGATGGAATGACGGCACGTCCATCGACATACACCGCTGCATTTTTGAGGTATTCACCGTTGATGGTCAAAGCGCCACCGTTTATGGGGAATGTCGTTGCAGAGGTTGAAGTGATTATTGGGTCCATGATTATTGCATAGGCGACGGCTCTTTGATTGAACATAGTGTCGATAGATGGGATTATTTTGGCAACATTCACCAGTCTATTGGCAAATGCACAGCGGTCTACTCCTCCGACGATGCAGTATCTTCCCCATAATCGAACCGTTCCATCACTCAACAACGCTGCCGAAATTCCAAGTGAAGTGCTGATATCAACAACGCGACCGGCGATATCCGGTGGTGGGATTGCCTCTGGGACGCGTGCGGTGGCAGTTGCCGATGAATCACAACCCCAACCGACAACAGTACCATTGCTCAATAACGCAAGGGAATGCGATGGACTTGCAGCGACTTGAACCGCGTTTCGGATATCGTCAGGGTAGGTAAATCCTTCAGAAGTTTGTGCCGATTGGCAGTACGAATTATCACCGACTGCGCGGACACGACCGTTTTGCAACACAAACAGATTATGCCAACCATTTGCACTTATGGCGGTTACTTTTCCTACCAAGGGGATGAGTACATTGTGGCCGGGAGAAGTCCCATAACTTTTGACATTCCCCGCCTCATCCAGGATGAGCACGTGTTCTCTGCCCAATGCGACATCAACTGCATGTTCATTGTATGAGTTTGTTGTAAGGAAATCCGAAAAGACGCATGGATTCCAAGTAGGGTTACAACCGGAAACACCTCCTACATTGTAGTATTCACCGATCCATGCGATATTTACATCTCCCTCAACGCTCCTCGCTGCAATTACTTTTACTCCCTTGGGGTCTAATGTCCCGATTGAGCCTATGTCACCGTTACTTTTCACGTATGCGTAGCCGGCAGGCAATTCGGGCTCAAACCCATCCCAGGCAGGAGGATATTCGGGACCCCACACAGAAAAGTCAATCACATCCGGCTCAATCATCGCTGGAACGGGGTTGAGGGCTGACACATACATCAGATGACTGCGCTCATTAATGCCGATGCGTGGTTGTGAACGCTGAGTGATGCTGGCTTTGGACGGCAATCGCGCAGCTTCTGTGCGGTTTGGTGCTTCTTTTGTCGTGAGCATAAGTGTACCGATGAGGATACAAAACAGCATGAAACGTTGCATGAATTTTCCTTTCGGGGGTGTTCACCCGTTTTTGAGGGTGATTTTGATTAGTTTATGAAATGTGATAAATTTATTATATGGCGGATTCAATACCTACGCCAATCTACGCCGCTCGTTGATTGTTCGGCGGTGTATTGATACGCCCAAATGGAGAAATTATTCGCTCAATCTGCGATTTTAATTCGTTGTGCAGTTTTTGCAATACCTATGCCAAACCCGCACCCCTAGCGTCATTCCATGCCGGTTGCGATAGCAACGATAGTAGAGACGCAGCCTGCTGGGGCTGTAGCGTAGCTTGCCATAGGATAGGTACACTACGAGACTATACGCTCGCGAAAAATAACGACTGCGGTTGCTGTTGCACCAACACAAAACGACGGAGGAAACGTGAAGTCTGAAGTATGAAATCATCGCTACTGATTTGTATTGACTACTTCCGTTCCTTTCTCCTGCCGACTTTATATTTCATCCTTCGTATTTGGCACTTAGGCGTATCAATGCGCCGCAGAACAACCAGCGATCCGCCTAGATTGGCGGTATTATTCCTGTGCAAAATTAAAATCTGCTTAGACGTGCGTCTATCACCATTTGTGCCGTACTTTTGCCCCTTGCGCAA
>CAISXI010000347.1 GCA_903889425.1 uncultured Roseiflexaceae bacterium
CCACTTGGGCTGCGCACAATTCCGCCAAGCGTTGTACATAGGCTTGGGCAGCAGCCGGCAAATCATCCCAGCTACGGACATCGGGCGTGGGCGTCAACCAGCCGGGCATGGTTTCGTAGATAGGCTCGACCAATGCATAATCTTCGGGTTGGGTGGGCGGATGGTCGATAATTTCACCACGCAAGCGATAACCCACACAAATCGCAATTTCGGCGAGTTCGTCGAGCACGTCGAGCTTGGTAATGGTCAGCAAATCGATGCCGTTGAGGTTGACGGCATAGCGTGCCGCTACCGCATCAAACCAACCGACACGGCGCACACGCCCGGTAGTTGTGCCGACTTCAGCCCATGGTTTACCCATTTGGCGCAAGGCATCGGCGGTGACCCCATCGACTTCGCTGGGGAAGGGTCCTGAACCGACCCGGGTGGCGTAGGCTTTAAAGACACCCATCACGTGATTGATGGCGTTGGGGGCAATCCCCGCCCCTTGACAAGCCCCTGCGATACCGGGCAACGACGAGGTCACAAAGGGATAGGTGCCGTGATCGATATCAAGCAAAATTCCTTGGGCACCTTCGAGCAATACCGACTCGTGGCCACTGATAGCGCGCTGGATGGCAGGATAGACATCCGTAATATGGGCAGCTAATCGCTGGCCATATGCCAAATATTCGCTATAAAGCGCCTCTAAATCAAACGGCTCGCTCGCATAATAGGTGGTGAATAAGCGGTTTTTGATTGACAACACTGCGCTCAAACGCTGGTGCAACATGTTGGGGTTGGTCAAATCGGCCATGCGCACACCGATGCGTGACATTTTGTCGGCATAGGCCGGCCCAATGCCCCGCCCGGTGGTACCGATTTTGGCGTCGCCTCGTAATTGCTCGTCGAGGCGATCTTGGAGCACGTGGTAGGGCATCACCACGTGGGCGCGATCACTAATGCGCACGTTTGATACATCGATTCCCCGTTGCATCAAACCATCAAGCTCGGCAATGAAGTCTTTGGGGTCGATGACAGTGCCGTTGCCCACAATATTGAGGGTGGCTGGCTCAAAAATCCCCGCTGGGATCATATGCAATTTGAACGTCCCATGACGATTAACGACCGTATGACCGGCGTTATTCCCGCCGCCATAGCGCACGACAGTGGTGGCGCGGGCCGCCAAAATATCAACGATATGACCCTTACCTTCGTCGCCCCATTGGGCACCAAGTACCGCTACTACCGCCATTTGCACGTTCCCTTCCTGGTTGTGCAGACGCAACCACACAAAAAGATCCGCGTGTGCAACCACAGTGTAGCCACGCATCGTGTAATATTATAGAGTAATTTGAAAGGAGCCACATGGATATCGCAACTATTAGTGTAATCGTACAGTTGGTATTTCTCGAGGGTATCTTGTCTATTGACAATGCTGCCGTATTGGGGGCGATGGTGGCACATCTACCCACCAACCAACCTATTCCTTGGCCGAAGTCATTGAGTTTTCTCAGTAATTGGGGGCAGCGTACGCTCGGTAATCAACGTGATGCGGCTTTAAAAGTTGGTTTGCTCGGTGCATACCTTGGTCGGGGCTTGATGCTGGTGATTGCAGGATGGATTATCCA
>CAISXI010000348.1 GCA_903889425.1 uncultured Roseiflexaceae bacterium
GCGGGTGATGGTACGCGTCGCACTCGCAGTCTGCGTTGGTGTAGCTGTGCGAGTGTTGGTGGGAGTGCGGGTGTTGGTGGGTGTACGGGTAATGGTGGGTGTACGGGTGATGGTGGGAGTGCGGGTGATGGTGGGTGTGCGGGTGTTGGTGGGTGTGCGGGTGTTGGTACGGGTATTCGTGTTGGTACGGGTATTCGTGTTGGTACGGGTATTCGTGTTGGTACGGGTGTTGGTCACAGAACGGGTGGCACTGGCAGTCGAAGTTGCAGTTTGCGTGCGGGTATTTGTGGCCGTACGCGACATCGTAGGAGTTTTGGTGAGGGTCTTAGTCGCGGTGGTGGTGCGTGTCGCGGTGGTGGTGCGTGTCGCGGTGGTGGTGCGTGTCGCGGTGGTGGTGCGCGTCGCGGTGGTGGTGCGCGTCGCGGTGGTGGTCGCGGTCGCAGTGCGCGTCGTGACAGTGTCGAGGATGTCATTGACCGACGCCTCGACGTCAATCCGCGGCAATGTCAACGTATTGGCGGTACGCGTGTCATTGATGGGGACACCATTAGTCGTCAGTAACTGCAAAATTTGACTTACCGGGGCATCAGGGAGCATTCCTTTGAGGAGCGCCCACACCCCAGCCACATGGGGAGTGGCCATTGAGGTACCAGAGTAAACTGCATAGGTGGTGCCGGGATACGCAATTGATGAATTGATGGGCTGGCCTGGGGCAAAAAAATCAAGCACTCGGTCACCGTTGATATCGGGAGTATTATTTGCCAGCGCAGGTGAATTCGAAAATCCCGCCACGGTATCACTGTATTGGGCACCGTATCTTGCCGTTTGGGAGGCACCCACTGTAATCGCCGCCGCCACACAGCCGGGGTACGATACCCCATTGATTGAGGATTCATTGCCACTAGCAATCACCGTCGCCACCCCAACGCTCCGCAATTGGGCAATATAAAACGCCGTGGCATCGTCATTGCAGGCAGTAACAGATAAACTACCACCAAGACTCATGTTGACGGCGGCCAACGTCCCCCATGCGGGCGTGGCACGCTGTTCGTACAGCCATTCGAGGGCGGCGATTTGATCGGAATCAAATGACAACGCACAATCACTCGTACCACAATAACCCCCCCCCCGCTGGGAAGCGTGAATAAATCTGCACAGCAATCAGTTTGGCATCAGGGGCGACTCCCGATATCAGCGTACCATTCGTAGTGATACGATTCCCCGCCACAATCCCCGCCACATGGGTACCATGATTACAGCCACTCACATTACTCGCGCATGGCAATGCACTATTGACGGCGGTGGTACTGGGCACACCATCGGGGCAAAGCGATGTACTCTTGTAGCCACTATCTGTGGTCGAAAAACAGGCTTCGGCAATTACTTGTCCCGCCAAAAATGGATGTGTTTTGCGCACCCCCGTATCGAGAATCGCCACCGATGTACCAGCACCGGCATAGCCGGCAGCATTGACAGCCTGTGAACCAATCAACACGGTGCTTTGATCGAGTGCAGGAGGGTGCGGTCGATCAATTTGGACGCGCGCCACAGCAGGATCGCGCTGAATCGCGGCAATATCACTGCCACGGACATGGGCAACCAGCATGGGCGCGAGGTGAAAACGTCGTGTCACGACACGCAATAGCGCTCCTTGACGGCGCACAAAATCTGCTTGGGCGCTAGCAACTTGGGTGCGCCGCGCTGTTAGACTATCGAATTGCGTTGGATTGCGCAGTATGGTGTTTTTGAGGATGATAATGACGGGAATTACTCGCAGAGCGCTAGGTTTGTCTATATCAAGCGTACGCTGATTTGCATAGGTGACCGGTATGCCAAAAACCATCAGGGCAAGCATACACCATATAATTCCGCCTTGAAGCATACCCCGTAACCGTTGGTTCATTTCATCACCTTGTATTTACCCCAAGCCGTAATTATTGAGGTAATAAATACGCATACGTACTATACAATATCTACGCCAATCTAGGCGGCTCGCTGATTGTTCGGCGGTGCATTGATACGCCCAAGTGCTAAAATTGTGCGATCAATCGATGATTTTAATTCGTTGTGCAGTTTCGGCGGAAGTAATTTTAAATCACCCGTGTGTTTTGGTGCAACAGCAACCGCAGTCGTTATTTTCCGCGAGCTTATGGTGCGCAGGATCCGCAACGGGGGCGAAGTCGCTCCCCCTTTCCTCGTCATTCCATGACTACGGTCATGAAATCTCCGACCGAAGTCGGAAGCGTGAAGAAGGAAGTATGAAGTGACACACGAAATAATAGAAGCGCCGCTATCCCGCTCCGTGTGCTAGCGCAACAGGCAATTTCCGTACTTCTTACATCCGCCTTTATACTTCCTACTTCATTGCGGTGTAGCGCCACACAAAAGCCCTAGATGCACGAATGCATCTAGGGCGGCGAACCATGCACAATTAGTCGGATGCCAAGACAATCACCATATCAGTTGCATCAAAGGTAACGGTATTGGTTTTGTTCGGATTAATAACAACCCCATATTGCATATCTTTGTTGTTGCTATTGACCTCAAGTCGGTAACCAATTGCGGTTTCGTTGCGACGTCGTGCAGATTCAAGCACAGTATAAAAATCGACTGCTACACCCGTTTGAACGTAATCGCTCATCGGTTTGAGGTAGACCTCTGCACCATCGGTGTCGAACAAATCGGCAAAGACGGCATTGAGCGCTTTGTTAGTTGCGACTTGAGCCATCATGAGGCTAATCAAGCGATCGCTGACGATGAAGTCATCGGCTTGCGTGATTTCAGCCAAATTGCGATTACGCACATCGAGCATTTCGCTGACGATGGAGAAGCGCAGGCCGCGCCGATCGGCAATGTCACGCAAATGGAGCAGGGTCACTAGTGTACGGGCATCGGCCAATTGCATTTCGAGTGCATCAGAATACGACATGACAATGATGTGGCGGTATGACGCAAGGTCGAGTCCCTCGATCACGACCCGTTTGGTGGTGTCGGCAGTATGGAAGTGTAAGGCTTGGTTTTGCAGGGTCATGGTCTGCACCACATCAGCAGCATCACTAATCACATCTGACGATACAACCGTGACTTGTGAACCCGCAGTAACGTAGTTATCAAGCTCGCGAATCACGGCAGGCGTACGCCAATTCCAACCGAGAATCAAGGTGTGTTCAGGTGGGACAACGGTCACGGTACCGGTCACAATCAAGGATTCATCGACAGCAACCTCATCACGCCCATGGTAATGAATGCGACTATCATCGGCAGCCACAAAAATAAGTTGGTCGTCGGAACCAATCACGGTATCGAGGGGGGGATTTAGTTTCGATGCACCAGCACTAGTGCGAATCCCCATCACTGTGGCCGTCTGAAATGAACTCATGGCATCAGCCACCGTATGCCCAACCAAGGCTGGTTCGGCTTTGAAGTAGATTTCGTCGCCACCGAAGTCAAGTAATTCGGTATAGACAATCGACAAGCCCGATTGGCGACAGGTTTGGGCCATGATACGGGCCACCAAATCGCCGACGGCGATGAGTTCTACTTCGTCGCCGCCAACCATTTTGGCGACGTCAAAGTTTTCGGGATTGTAGATTTCGGCGACGATATGATAGGGTTCAGGGCGGCGGGTCGGTGATTTGGTAATCGCCAACAAGACTTTGATGACTTGGGAATCAGGGTCTTCGCCGTCGGGGCGCACCACAATGATTGATTTGGCTGTTTGGAGACTGACTAACTGCAAATCGGTGGATTCGATAGCGTTGCCCTTACGACACACCACCCGTGTCGTCTGGAGATTATCGATTTTGTCGGCGATTTCTTCTTGCATTTCGACAGTATCTTTGTCACCCATGATGACGATACAGGCATCGCGTTGACTGGCATTAGCTTCGATTAATTCTGATATCAGGGTAATCACCGCCGGTGACCACCCCAGGATGACAGTGTGGCCTGCTTCGACAATCCGTGACCGCCCGCGTCGCAATGCATCGAGTCGTTCTTCGATACCGGCACTCAAGACACCAATCAAGGTACTGACCACAAAAATACCACCAATGGTGACGGTCAACATGGCAAACAAAAACGGCCAACCGCCTTCGTCACCACCCATCGTACCGGAGTCGAGGGTACGCATCAAGCCCATCCACATCAGTTTGGGCAACGGGATGTCATCGGGGGCGAGATTAAATGCCTTGACTACCAATGCCACCACAAAAATAATCACCAACGACGCGGCTGCCAGTAGCGCGATCAGCGCACCCGTTCCTTTGGCAAATACATTATCGAAACGATAACGCAATTGCTCCTTCCAATTTGACGGTAACATCGGTAACATACGTACCCTTTCACTTTCAGTTGTACTGCACTCTGCATGAATGAGGGTATTATACAAGCATACGCAAGGATATTTTATTGGTATAGGCATACATACTATTTTTTGGATGAGTGCACATTCGATGCCTATATTTTTATCAAAAAAATTACACATACCGCAATACAATCGCAATTGATGCGGTAAATAGTATAATTATTTTGCATTACGCACACAATAAGTGTGTGTTTTGGTAAGCAAAAAACAAGTATGCAATAGGCACCACCGCAACACCGCGAAAGTACAAGCAAAAAATCACCCAAATAGGTGATAAAATCGTCAATCTTTTATAACGATTAATCCGTATGCTAAGGGGAGGAAATAATAATTATCAATCATGGGAGGTAGTGTGACCAGCACAACTACGGCACGACCAGGACTTGAGCACAAATGGAAAGTGCTAATTTCGGTAGTCTTTGGGTTATTCATGATTATTCTCGACACCACCGTCGTCAATGTGGCCTTCCAAACGCTCCGGCGCGAATACCAAGCCAGCCTCACCGATTCGCAGTGGATTATCAGTGTCTATGTGTTGGCGCTCGGCATCACCAC
>CAISXI010000349.1 GCA_903889425.1 uncultured Roseiflexaceae bacterium
CCTACGAATCCCATTCTGTTGGGAACACTGCCGATTGAACTGCCGCTTGGCACCACAATTACTGAGCTCGGGATTACCAGCGGCGCAAACAATGCAGATACATTTGCGGTGCTCGCTGACTCGAGTACCCCGCAGAATCTGATTAGCATCAATGTCAACGACCCACGCAACCCGATCCGGGCGGCTATAACGGTTGGGGCACCACAGCTGGGTTATGACTTGGCTGCCCAGAACGACATCGTGGTGACAGCGCATGGTGATGCCGGGGTGACCATCTATCGCATCGATTCGTCAGGCGGATTAGATGCAGTCACCCAATACATCCCAGCTGGGTATAGCCACCGTGTCTTCATGTTTGAGAATAATCTGTATGTAATTTCCGATCATGAACCCTACGACGGCGCAACGGCACCAACGACTGCCAATACCGTCTACACGATTCCGTTAATCGCGTCAGTATCAAGCGGAAGTGCCACGCTCTCCCCCACCATCAGCGAACGTAACAGCTATATGCACACCTCACCCCAGAGTGATGATAATGTGTCGTGGTACCGTATCAGCGATATTGCCAAGTACCGCACCAATGAACTGCTGTTGCTCAGCAACGATATCAATAGTGACGGCAATCAACGGATTTCACTGATTAATACCGCCGGCGACCAGGCCTTCCTCGCGGCAGACAGCCAAATCATCCAAACCACACCCCTGCGGATTGCCAGCAACAGTCAATCAGTCGTCACCCTGACCCAGCAAAATGGCCAAACCACCGCCATGGGCTACCAAGTAAGTGATGCCCGGCTCGCAACCAGTGCCTGTGATTTACGCAGTAATTGTAGCGATGTGCCATCAGCGATTACCACGGTACGCACGTTAGGGCAAATACCCCCCACCCAACCAAGCATCCAGCTTATCAATCAAACCAATTATTATTCCACCGCATCGCAATTGTTGCTGGTGCGCGCCGAGGCACCTACGGGCATCAATGGGCTCGCCATATTTGCCAACAACACCCAAGTCGCGACATTTCCTATCAGTGGTACACCACAATTCGTCGAAAACACCTTTGAGTTGAATTTACCCAGCGGGGCCTATACCATTACCGCAACACTCACCGACAACGATGTCATCACCACTACCAGTGCCGTCATGAATACGGTGGTGGATTTGACCGCGCCCCAAATCGGGCTGTTGGATCCGGTGATTGGAGTCACCCAATTAGTCAATGAATTGTATCTGATTCGGATGATGATTACCGACGATGTCGGGCTCGACAATCTGCAAATCATCAACAAATTGACGAATGCCTACATCCCCTATACCCGTAAAAACCAAGGGAATAGCAACCTGATTACCGCTACCTATAATCGCCGTGCCACCGACGCCCAAGGTGTGCCCATCCGGATTATCGCCAATGACCTTGCAGGGCGTAGCACCAGCTTGGACTACACAGTAATTTTTGACACCGCGGCACCAATTGCCAGTGATTTGGTCGTCAATGCCAAACTCAATGGCACCGTGGTAGCGCTCGCCCCCGAACAACTCGTCAGCAATAGTAGCACCGCTGATCTCAATGTGGCCTGGAGCAAGATTAGTGATATCTCGAATATCGTCTTGAACCAGCTTGAGTACACCGTAAAAAACTTGAGTGGCTCCACCGCGTATTCAATGACCTTGCCTACCAGTGGCTTTACTATGCCTGCCGGCAAGTTTTCACCACTAACCACTGCCGAAGCGAGTCGCTTAACCTTTGGACAGCGCTTGCGTGACATCCTCGGCAATGAAGCTCTTACGCCGTTATCATCGATATATGTTGATGCGCCAGCCACCCCCGACTACACCATAATGGATGATGATGAGCCGACCTACCGTGGCTTCGTCAACAATGGCTGTGCCGCCCTCGGCGAAGACCGCCGCCCCACCAATGTGGGCATCCAACGCTTCGCCACCACCTGGGATGCCCAAGCCCTGCGATTCAATTGGCAAGGGGCAGACTGGGATAGCGACGGCAACCTGTTTATCTACCTCGACACCATCGCCGGTGGGACCGTCAAAGCCTATCGCCCCGATACCTATACCCAAACTATCACCGATAGTGTCACGCTTGGGGAGTCGTATATCACCTTGCCCGTCAATATGGCCGCCCGTACCATCGGTGGCAGTAGTAGTCTCGCAAGTTATGTCAATAGTTTCCAGTCAGGCTTACGCCAAAGCCCCCAAGGGACACGGGCGAGTGTGGTACAAGGTGCAGATTATGTCATTCACATCGAAAATCGCACCACGGCGACGATATTACGGTGGGACGGCAGCGATTGGATTGACGACGGGGTCGTTCCCAACTATCGCTTCGCCGATGAAATGGGCATCAAGCAGACCGATATCCAGGCGCTCTTTAGTCAAATCGGCTATGTGGCGGGGCAACCACTAGGGGTGATCGCATTTGCCACCACCCCCGACAAGTTTTTGCCATGGAGCACCTTCCCCGGCACCAATCCGGTGCGGACAGACCCAACCGGCAAAATCACCATCACGCCCATGCTCAATGGGTATGGCTGGAGCAACGCAGCGTCGGGGGTTTGCCCCAACAGCACGGTATTGAATCCCGATACCACCCGCGTGATTGCCTCATTGACGAGTATGCCAAACGGCGTCATGAATCGGGCCATGGTCGATAATTTCGCCAATACTGACCCCGATGCGATTAGTGAAATCGTCGGTGAAACCAGTGAATTGTGTAGCCAACTCGTTGATAACAGTTGGTGTACGACGGTGAATCAATACGATACCGTGAGCAACACTGGATCGGCCTTCCTCGACACACTATCGAGTGCCCTCGCCACCGA
>CAISXI010000350.1 GCA_903889425.1 uncultured Roseiflexaceae bacterium
CCGCAACCAATAGCGCAACATTGACCAGAACAAACACCGCAACCAATAGCGCAACATTGACCAGAACAAACACCGCAACGATGACTAGCTCAACGACTGCCACAAATACAAATACGGCGACAAATACTGCCACCGCAACCAACACGGCAACGCGTACACTCACCAATACCAATACCAATACCAATACCAATACCGCAACTCTGACACAGACGCCAACGAATACAGCAACCAGAACCCAAACCAGTACCAATACTAATACCGCTACATCGACACTGACGCCGACCAATACAGCAACCAGAACCCAAACCAGTACCAATACTAATACCGCTACATCGACACTGACGCCGACCAATACGGCAACCAGAACCCAAACCAGTACCATCACCAATACGTCAACACGCACGCTTACCAACACGCATACAGCGACGGCAACCAAAACACCAACCAGTACTATCACCAACACCCCAGTGATTTTGTTACCCACAGCGCAACGCGCACTACCGGGACAAAGCGGTAAGTTAATTTGGTGGGCCGGGTCGTTGGCTGATAATGTCCCGTATCACCTCAATGAAATCCCCAATTTCAATAATATCGACATTGCCCAAGTCGCGGTTAATGAACATCATGCCCTGGCACTTACCAAAAATGGCATGCTGTATGGCTGGGGAACCAATATCAAAGGTGAACTTACCATTCCCCTAGCCGCCAAAACTGGCGTCGTACAAATTGCCGTCGGCCAATATCATAGCGTGGCACTCAAAAACGACGGCACCGTCGTGATGTGGGGCAACAGTGCATCACTGACCCCACCGAGTGGTGGTCTGCTCACCAACATTAGCCAAATTGCGGCGGGAAACAATCACACCATCCTACTTAATTCCGCTGGTCAGGTACGCATTTATGGCACAAGTGGGCAACAAGTTGCATCGCCTATCCCCGCTGGGAGCGTCATTGTTGCAGTGGCAGCAAGTGGCAACAATTCGTTGGCACTCGGCAACAATGGTACCCTCTATCAATGGGGGGATACCACACTCACGACACCACTCAACGCACGAGTTAATATGACGCAAATTTTTGCCCATGGCGGAATCTACGGAGCATTGCGGCGTAATGGTGATTTGGTATTGTGGGGAGCAGTACAATCCCTTGTGCTCAACAGCAATACCGTTAGTACACCCAAATCAAGTGATAGTGCCTGTCCATGTGTAACGATTTCGAGCATGAACGGCATCCGGAGCCTTACCACCGCGCAGTGGGGGCTTACTATCGCCAAACGCTCTGGTCAGCGCATCACCTACCCCTATACATCAGCCCAAGTTCCCAGTAGCCTACCCACCGGCGCCATCCAGCTAAGTAGCTCCCCCAACTACCCATTTGGGATGGCTATCATGCCCAATAGCGCGGTAGTAAGCACCCCTACACCCACCCCGCTTACGAATTTATCCATTCGCGACTTCCAAAACAATACCGCCCTCGGGGTACTAAGTGTATGGGGCAACTACCCAGCAGTCAGCACCATCCCTGATGCCGTCAAACCACCCATACAATTAATTCAAGTCGCCGCCGGGTATCGCCATCTCGTGGCACTTAAGCCCGATGGTATCGTGGTGGCCTGGGGTGATAACAGCTATGGACAGTCAACAGTTCCCAGTGCACTCACTATCAGTCGTACAAATAATGATCCATTCCGGGTCGTGGCCATTGCTGCCGGTGCTTTCCATTCCATGGCGTTACGCGCCAACGGTAGTGTGGTTGCGTGGGGTGATAACGTCGCAGGCCAAACAAACATCCCGTTCGCCATATCAGATACGAATCTGAATCCGACAGCGACAGCGACAAGTACCAGTACAACAACAAGTACCAGCACTAGTACAAGTACCAGCACTAGTACAAGTACACGAACCAGTACCAGCACAATGACAAGAACTAGTACTAGTACCGCAACAAGAACCAGTACTACAACAAGTACCAGTACAACAACAAGAACAAATACTACCACTCGCACCGCAACACCAAGTGCTACTACAATTCTGAATCTCTCTGTGGTACAAATTGCCGCAGGTATGCGCCATTCAGTTGCATTAATGAGCAATGGCACCGTCCAGAGTTGGGGCGATAATACTTACGGGCAATTAAACACGCCCTATATCGCTGGAGTGGTCAAAATAGCTGCAGCGGGATGGCATACGGTTGCACTTCTACGCAACAAAACTGTGGTAGCCTGGGGACGCAATAATTACGGCCAAACTGACGTCACCACACTTACCAATGTCGTTGACATTGCAGCAACCCAAGACAATACCATCGTTTTGTTGGACAATGGCCAAGTTGTCATTATCGGTAGTAATGCGTATGAGCAACGCTACGTACCAGATGGTAGTTACCAGCAGATTGGTGGTGGTGTCTATCATATGTTAGCCATCCAAACGAACGGGTCGATGAATGGCTGGGGATTTAACGCCAATAATCAACTCACAATCCCGAGTAATCTTGTATTCCCTTACCAAGTCGTCGGAGGTTTCAACTTTAGTGCGGCCTTGTCACAATCGATTGGCAGTGCCGAAAGTGTGGCGGCCACTGCCACCGCCACGATTCCACTCATCCCCCAAATCGCTACTGCACTGCCCGCACTGAGCCGGACCAATTTGATTACCATCGCGAATGGCACGGCATCTACTATCTCACCATTTACGGGTAATGGAGTCTCATTTGCCAGCAACGTAACTGGGATCCTTGCACTCGATGGCAGTGTAAGTTTCACCTCACAAACTGGGGCAACATTGCGCTGCATTGATGGCAACGTCATCCCCACCAGCCTCGCAAGCCATAGCGATAATTATCAACTCGTGCTGAGTAATACTTACGGTATGACACTCAGTCGCAGTCGTACCGTACGGGTGTGGGGTTGTATACGAAATGATATTTTTGTAAATGGAACAGTATCGAGCGATCTCACGACAACGCTGATTCCGAGTGCGTTCCAAACCAATGTTGCCGAAATCGCGTTACGTGGTACCCATATCATGATTCTCACCGTCGATGGCCGGATTTGGTCAAATCAATTCTCCATCCCACCCCAACCCAACATTCGCCACATCGCAGCTGGGCGTAATTTTGCCAGCGTGTTATTGAGTGATGGAACAGTGCGGGTCTGGGCACTCAACAATAATGACGGAATTTTGGACATCCCGACTACCGCAACAACCCTTACGGAAATTGCCGCTGGCAACTCCCATGTCGTAGCCTTACGGAGTGATGGCCGGAGTATTAGTTGGGGCGCCAACGCCAACGATGTCGGTCAAGCCGATACCCCGTTTGCAGCTAATTCCAACGTCGTCGCGATTACTGCCGGCGAAGAGCAAAGCATGGCGCTGCTACGCAATGGCGAGGCGATTGCCTGGGGTAATTACCCTGCCGGCACGAGCAATGCCCTCGACACGATTAATGCCAACCCCAATTACTTTATCAGTGGAATTGCGACCAATGACGGCCGCATCGCACTCTACATTACCAGTGTCACCCCGGGCAATGCCTCACCAACGGTAATCTCCACAGCCACCGCGGTGGTTGTCCCCACCATGACACCTCGCGCACTCAACATCCGTGACCAAGTGGGCTGGTATACCATGGATAACACCACCATAAACGCCGTTAACTTCAGTTGCGAATCTGCCTATGCCTGCCCCGGTACTGTTTTTGATGGTGCAAATGTGCTCAAATTCAATGATAATCGTGGCGACGAGTTAGTGAGCAATAATTCGCTCAATCTCAACAGCACGGCATTTAGTGTGCGGGCACGGGTGCGACGTGATGCAGTCGACCGTGCCGATGTCTTCATGAGCCTCGGCACTCCGGGTACAGTCCGCGGCTATCTCAGTTTCGGTTTTGACCGTGAAAATCGCCCGTACTGCAGTTTCGGCGGCAATGATTTACGCAGTACCACCTGGTATAGCGATACCGAGTGGCATCAATATGCCTGTAGTTACGATCCCGCTTCCCGTGAGCGTACCCTGTGGCGTGATCAAGCCATCATCGCCCGTGATACCGTCATGCAACCATTCACACCCAACGCCAACGCCAAAGTCATCATTGGACGGCGCTATGACACCATGGCAGGGTTTGCGGGGAAGTTGAGTGATTTCGAAATCCTCAACCGCGTCATCACAACCACCGACCTGACCACACCGAGTCAAATCAGTGCCGGAAGCAAATTGTTGCAGCTCCAACTCGAAACCCAAATCCCCAATTTGGCACCGAGTCAGCTTAATGCCCGCTGTGACATGAGTACGTGCCCCGCCTTTGTATCGCAATTCTTTACGTCCGATGGCATCAACATTGCGCCTCATGATGGCATGGCTGCTCAGTTTTGCAATCCAAATATCCCCGTCGCTAACCCAGCCTGTAATAGTCGCATGGTGATTAATACGCTCCCATCTGCACCTAGTTTTACCCTGTCGTTTTGGGCTACTAGCAGGTATCGCAATACAAATGCGAGTGTTATATCGCGGGCAAATATCGACCCGAGCAATAGTCAACGAACCACTTCAGGGCTGTTTATCAGCCTGCATGATAATCCCAATGGCACACCAAGCGCTAGATGCACATGGATCGATGCTTCCTTAGGAAAGACTTTTTTGGAATATGAATTCACACCCCGCACCGGCATTGTGGCATCATTACAAAGCTGGCAGCAATTCGCCTGTAGCTATGATGCCAGCCAATCACCTGCCAAAATCAATTTTTATGTCAACGGGCAATTAGCCTCCAGCACCGTCGTCGCCCCCATCGCGCCAATTACTGGTCCAATCGAAATCGGGTATAACAGCTGGAATCCGATGATGGGAGAAAGCAAATTCAACGGCTATGTCGATAATGTAATGGTCTATAATACGGCTGTTTCGGCAGACACCATCATGCAAATCTACAATGCCGCCACACCCGATCAACTCCTTGCAACTGCAACTCCCACTGCATGCACCGGTGCGTGTGTTGCGACAACAACCTTTACGCCAACGAGAACGTTTACCAATAGTCCAACCCGCGTTTCCACCAAGACACCGCTCCCAGCATCATTGACTCCCAGCATGCAAATCCTCCCCTCGAAGACACCGACACTGACAAACACGCTTACATCCACAGCAACCAGAACGACGTCACCGACGTTAACGGCCAGTACGACGACATTCCCCACGGCAACGCCAACCAATTCACGCACACGGACGCTTACTTCCACCCGTACGCCACTCTTTATCACCCGCACCATCATGGCAATCCGGAGCCCCACATACTATAAACAAACCCAAATTGCCGGCTCGTGGACACGCACGCCCTCTACAACGTCAACAATTACCGTAACGTCAACGGTAACCAATACGAATACAAGGACTGCAACGCCACTGCTATCACCGACGCCATATCCGTACCCGATCGCAGGGTCAGCGGGCAGCACGCGTAATTCCAATAGTCAACAATCCTCGCTGCAATCATTGGTGCAATGGATGGCAGATTTCTTCCGCTAACAAATTGGAATGATTTCACAACCCATGGACAAGTCCTCCCTAATGTGACTTGTCCATGGGTTGTTGCTGTATCACCACGCTATTGCAGTTTGCTTTTGCATGCCAGCTCGACAATGCGCCCCACGCCTACGCGAACCAAGATGGCAAGCCTCGGGAGATTTCACGCTGCGGTTGCGACCGCAACCGGCATGGAATGACGTTAGGGGTAAGATTTTGGCGTAGGTACTGTAACAGAGTAGGTATTGCTGCACGCACATATAACACAATACCCGCTACACCGATACGGTGTAGCGGGTATTGTGCGATATGCAATTATCTCGTACGGGTGGGAATTTTCGATGCAGTTAATGTAATTGTTGGCGTTTCTGTACGTGTATTTGACGGCGTCAACGATTCCGTGGGGATTAATGTCTCTGAGGCAGTCTGCGTTGGGTTCGACGTATTTGTTGGAGTACGTGACACCAATGCATTAAAGTTACTTGTTCCGAAGGTAACGATACGCCCATCTGCAAATCCCAGTACAGAATTGAGATTGTCAACAGCGATCACAATCACATCATTTACACCAGGTGGTACTTCAATCACCCCATAATCACGACTACCCCATGCCACCACAGTACTATCACCCCGCAAAGCCATCGAACAACGCCGTCCAGCACTGATTTGAATGACACCCGTCAGATCAGAGGGAATACTTATTTGGCCTTTATCGTTCGCACCCCAGCCAACCACCGTGCCGTTATCAATGAGTGCGAGTGTGTGATTTTCGCCGGCTTCCACTGCCACCACATTGGATACACCAGGAGGGACGTAGGCTTGACCAAACGTATTATCACCCCAACTCACAACTGAGCCATCACTTTTGACGACGGCCACATGCCGGTCACCAGCAGTTACACCAATCACATCACGTAAATTCGCTGGTACTTTCAACTGTTGTGCATCATTACGCCCCCACATCACCACCGTGGTATCTTTTTTGAGGGCAATAACAAAGCGTGCACCGGCAGCAATTGCAGTTACGTTGCTTTGGGCAGCCACCGGGACATTGAGCTCACCGTAGTCGTTACTCCCCCACGCATATACCCGACCATCGACACCTAACGCAAACGTAGTGGCAAGCGAGGCTGCGATATCGCGAAAACGCATTGTTTTGAGTGCAGAGGGAATATTCGTTTGGCCGTGGCGTACATCTCCCCACGTTACCAATGTATCGTTTTGCAACAAACCAATCGTAAAGGCACTGCCTACGGCAACTTTACGCAACGTATTTTGCAGCGCTGTCGCGGTAAACGTCTTGCTCGCAGTAAATGTTTCGGTTGGCGTATTGGTATTTGTACGGGTCGGTGTAATCGTGCGCGTATTTGTGGGGGTATTGGTATCCGTTTCGGTTGGCGTATCTGTTTCGGTGACCGTATCGGTTGGCGTATCGGTATCCGTCGGGGTATTTGTCGGGGTATTGGTAACGGTGTAGGTATTGGTTGGGGTTCTGGTTGGAGTGCGCGTACGGGTATTGGTACGGGTATTACTTGAAGTTACAGTATTCGTTATGGTATAGGTGTTTGTTGCCGTATTACTCGGTGTGCGCGTTTTGGTAAAGGTACGCGTATTGCTCGCTGTCTGGGTATTTGTGACCGTGTAGGTGTTTGTTGCCGTATTACTGGGCGTACGTGTTTTGGTAAAGGTGCGCGTATTACTCGGAGTATACGTATTGGTATTGGTCGCCGTGTATGTCGCCGTATTCGTCGCTGTATCAGTCGGAGTGCTGGTGTATGTGCGAGTACTCGTGTAGGTACGGGTGTTGGTAGGCGTTTGTGATGGTGTATATGTCGGTGTCGCGGTATACATGAACGCCGTCACGTTAAACGATTTGGTGGCCAACGGTGCTGATGCCCACAAGATATTGTTGTTCATACCGCCACCTTGGGCAGCCGTCAAGGTACAGACTCCAGATCCTACAATATTAATGGTAGTACCATTACTCACGGTACAAATCGCTGGTGTCGATGAGGTATACGTCGCTTGCAGACCAGATGTGGTCGTCGTCAAGTTACCACCATCAAATGGAGAACTCACATAACTTGTCGAGAAATTTTTCTGGTAATCAACCGTGGTGACATCCCAAGTAATCGTCTGGGGATCGCCTTGTGAGATGTTATCGATCCAGAATGTCGCACCAGAGACCTTACCACCGGTTTTGTCGAATGTCCCATTGACAAAGACAAAGCGATAGCCAAACTTAGTCGTCGGTACCAGCACACTGGCAAACTGCCAGCCACTCACGCTCGTACCCGATGTTTCGAGCACTTGGTATTGTTTGCAGTCCGCAGCGGTCCCTGACTGGACACCATCGCCATTTGCATCGACATCAAGCAGATAACCAAGCACCGCAAAGTCATCGGAACCGGCTGACGAATACCAGTCAAGGGTAATTACCTGATTGGTAATACCATAAAAGACATCACTAAAAATCGCAGGGCCATGGGCGACGTGATAACCATTGGTCCCATCTCCACTTGCAAAATTCAACTTCACAGCCGATGAACCATTACTCACCGGCACACCCACTTTGACATTGGTGACATTAGATGTAGTGAAACCACTGAATGAACCAGTATCGTCATCGTTGGTAGGCTTGGGCCCCTTCGAAGAATTCCATACCGGCACACTACCATACGCAGCATTCCGGGTCCAGATTGCAGCATAATTGGTCGTATCGACGGTTGTACAGCCACCGAGTACCGTAGTCCCCAAATTAATCCGTGAGTTCACTACCGTCCAATTGGTCAAGCTGTTTTCAAAGCTACCATTTTTGAGCACAGGAATAGGTGTCGGCGTCAACGATGCGGTCAAGGTATTCGTTTTGGTTGGCGTATTCGTCGGCGTCGAGGTATAGGTTTCCGTCGGCGTATAGGTTTCGGTAGGCGTATCGGTTTCGGTGGGGGTATCGGTAATCGTCGGCGTATCAGTAATTGTCGGTGTATAGGTTTCGGTAGACGTCTCCGTGGCCGTATCCGTCGGGGTATTGGTTTCGGTCTCGGTGGGCGTCTCGGTCTCGGTAGGCGTCTCTGTGGCCGTATCCGTCGGGGTATTGGTTTCGGTTTCGGTAGGAGTTTCGGTCTCGGTAGGAGTTTCGGTCTCGGTAGGAGTTTCGGTCTCGGTATTTGTGGGTGTCTTACTGCGGGTATAGGTAGGGGTATCGGTTTCGGTAGGGGTATCGGTTTCGGTAGGCGTATCGGTTTCGGTATCCGTTGGGGTATTCGTAGGAGTATTCGTTGCAGTATATGTTTTGGTAAACGTTTTGGTACGTGTTGCTGTGCGCGTACGAGTCGCGGTACGCGTATTTGTGGCGGTATTGGTAGCAGTCATGTAGCGTGTTACGGTATGCGTACGGGTAATTCTCGCACTAAATGCGGAACCACCAAACGTCAACACACTCCCATCATTCATACCTAATACCGAATTGGTATGACCAACCCCTATCATTGCAACGGCATTCGGCCTACTTATTGCACGGGGGAAAACAACGGCATTGTACATGTCGCGACCCCAGCCCACGACAGACCCATCACTCCGCAATACAGCAGTGGTATATTGACCAGTGCCAATTTGGGTAACATTCGTCAACCCGCGAGGGACATTGATTTGCCCAAAGGTATTGCGCCCCCACATCACCACGCGCCCCGTATTGAGCAAGGCCATCGAATGATCTTCGCCACTACTAATGGCGGTCACTCCACTCAACCCTGCAGGTACCGTCGCTTGGCCATACTGGTCATCACCCCATCCAACCACGGTACCATCAGCTTTGAGTGCCAAGGCATGACGGCCGCCAGCAGCAATAGCAATCACATTACTCAATCCAGCAGGTATTACCAATTGTAATCTGTTGTTCCGCCCCCATGCAATCACCGTACCATCAGATTTGAGCGCCATTACAAAATTACCACTTGCAGATATTGCATCAACACCCGTTTGCGCCGCTACGGGAATATCTACTTCACCATAGGTATTGGCATCACTCCAACTATATAAATTGCCACTCATATCCAACGCATATGCGACATACAAACTCGCTGCAACATCTTTGAACAACACATCTTTGTATCGATATGGAATCGTACTCTGCCAATAACGATTATCTCCCCACGATACAAGCGTATCATTTTGCAAAATACCCAGCATCCATGATGCCCCGATTGCGACTTTCTTT
This sequence comes from uncultured Roseiflexaceae bacterium, assembly GCA_903889425.1. Taxonomy (GTDB): domain Bacteria; phylum Chloroflexota; class Chloroflexia; order Chloroflexales; family Roseiflexaceae; genus UBA965. The sequence continues at coordinate 9,733 of CAISXI010000350.1, forward strand.
AGGTCTGTCGGGGCTCGTGGTCGCACAGAATTGCCCCCCGCCACGAGTGCTGTCGGTGTTATTTGTGGTGTATTAGCTGCGTTACTGACTGGGGCAGTACTACCAAATACAACCAACATACTCAGTATTATTACACCACAAACAAACCAAATATGCATATGCAAACGATTCATAAATTTCACTTTTCAATACGGTATCAATCATTGTATATTGTCACCGCATTGTCATTCAATAACATGTATACTTTGTATTTTATAGCACCTACAATTAATTGTCAATATATTGTTAGTAATTTTTACATTATTAATGAGTAAGAAAAATCGTAAATATAGCACGCAGTGGTAACGGCACCGGAGTACTTACTATACGAAAGTATGATTAAAACCACTTTCGCACCAACTACAGAACGATTAAAGCCACGAATCAATCGACCGTTAATTATGTGTGCTATCGCAAAGCGCGTTCAAAACACCCCTGTCTATACATGAATTGGCGTAGATATTAAAAAATTTTAATTACACGATTAATTCACTCCTATAAAAAATCGGCGTAAAAACTTCATATTACTTACGTTATGTTTACTATAACAACGACTTGAGCTCCTCGGCGCTTTTGCGCGTCATGCCAGGAATCGCCGCAAGCTGGTCAACCGTGGCCTGGCGGATACCATCAAGTGAGCCAAAAGCTTTGAGGAGCGCTTGGCGACGTTTGGGGCCAATGCCGTCGATTTCTTCGAGCGTGGAGCTTTTCATTGATTTGGCCCGCAAGCTACGGTGATAGTTTTTGGCAAAACGGTCGGTTTCTTCGTCGATGGTCTGCACCAACCCCAGCGCTGGGCTCGACCGTTCGAGCACGATTAACTCACTCGCCCCAGGCACCAACAAATCAAAACGATCGCGCTTGAGGCCTTTCACGACACCAACAGTGGGAATATGACCAAACCCGAGGGATTTTAAGGCGGCACAGGCGGCATTGAGCTGACCGGCACCACCATCAATCAAAATCAAGTCGGGCAACAAAGCCCAGGCTTCTTGGTCGCGTTGTTGGGCGTCGCTGGGTTGGTTCTCGTCGGGTAAATCATTGACCGACAAGATGACGGCTTCGCCGAGGGCAGCCGCAGCCCGCTTGAAGCGGCGCTCGATCATTTCGCGGATGGCAGCGACGTCATTGGCGCCATCGACACTTTTGATGCGGAACTTGCGATAGTGCTTTTTTTGGGCATCACCATCTTCAAAAACCGTCATTGCCCCCACCGTATTGGTGCCTTGGGTATTCGAGACATCGAAGCATTCGATGCGATGGGGCGGCTCGCTCAGATTCAACACCGTGGTCAATTCACGTAAGCCGACCAAGGCTCGTTTTTCGGTGTCAAGCCAGGCAGTACGCAACTCAGACAATTTACGTTGGGCATTGGTGGTAGCCATGTCGATGAGGTCGTGCTTCTCGCCACGACGAGGCACACTGATTTCGACTTTGTGGCCCCCTTTTTGCGACAACCACTTCTCGATAATCACCGGCTCTTCGATGTGCTCTGCCAACAAAATATTGGGAGGGACTTCGGCGGCGTTATCATAAAACTGCGTCACAAACGAGGTCAGGAGCTGGGTGTCGTCTTCGTCTTCGGTGTTTTGCAAGGCAAACGGCTCGGCGCCAATCAACTTGCCGTTGCGAATATAAAAAATCTGTACCACTGCCGAACCATCTTCGCGGGCAAAGGCAATCACGTCTTGGTCGGTATTGACGGTACGGAGCACTTGTTGGCGTTGGCTCATCTGCTCGATGTCGCGGATTTGGTCACGCACAAAGGCAGCCCGCTCGAATTGCATCTCGGCGGCGGCAGCCTGCATGCGCTTGCGTAATTGTTTGAGCACGTCTTCGCTTTTGCCTTCGAGGAAGCGACAGACGGATTCAATGGCTTGGCGATAGTCTTTTTGGGAGACAAGCGCTGGTACACACGGCGCCAAGCAGCGGCGCATGTCGTGGTACAAACAGGGCTTGCCCATGCGCTGGTGGCGCTGGAAACGGTCATCGCCACAATCAAACGGTGGCCGAAAGGCAAACAGACGGTTGAGCTCACTCAATGTACGCCGTACCGACCCTGCCGCCGCATATGGCCCAAAATAACGCGAGCCATCGACTACCACATGCCGGGTAGTCAAAATCCGCGGCCAGGCGTCTTGCAAGGTGACTTTGATATAGGGGTAGCTGCGGTCGTCTTTGAGTAAGACGTTGTAGCGTGGGCGATGTTGCTTGATGAGATTCATTTCGAGCAACAAGGCTTCGAGCTCGCTATTGGTGACAATGATGTCGAAATCGGCAATTTTGGCCACCATACGCCGGTTTTTGTTGGAGAGTTGGCCGATATTGAAATAGGAACGCATGCGGTCGCGCAACGCTTTGGATTTGCCGACGTACAACACGCCCCCTTGGAGATCCTTCCAGATATAGACGCCGGGCAAGAGGGGTACACCTTTGAGGCGTAGTTCGAATTCATCGGGGTTGATGACAGCAGTGAAACGGAGATTGGCCATGATTTACCCCCACCCCAAATCATCACCGGCGCGTGATTTGGGGCTATTTGGGGCATCGTCGTCGAATTCTTCGTCGATCATCTGGTCGACCATTTCGTTCCAGTCACCACCAGCCTCGTCGCCCATGGTTTGCCCCAGTTGTTTGGCCCATTTCGCCACGGCGCGGGGATCGTTTTCGTCAACCCCTGCCAACATGCAGTCATCGCCGAGGACCTCGGCTCGTTGCGCGTCAGAGCGCAACTGCGCCACTTGCGACACACGCCGTTGCACGGTGGTGGCGTGGCAGCGGGGGCAAGCTAAATCCGCAGGATCACTGAAGCCCCGCACCAGTTTTTGAAAATAACCCTGACATTGTTGACATTGATATTCGTATATGGGCATCTGCGCCACCTAATCGTTATTGCAATCCATACGCCTATTGTACCCCACGTCACTGCAATGATTTGAGGACCTGAGGGATTAGTGGCAATGCGTCGCTGGCAAGCGTACCGGCATCACCGTGCTGTGTACGCAGGATTTGGGCCACCTGCCCTTGGATGTAGACACCCACCCCAGCAGCAGCCCATGGCGAAACGCCTTGGGTCAACAGGCCAGCAATAATCCCGGCCAAGATGTCGCCACTACCGGCAGTGGCCAAGGCGGGATTGGGGTGGGGCCAGACCAACAACCGCCCGTCAGGATGGGCAATCAGGGTGGTACTGCCTTTCATTACCACGATTTGTTGCCACGTCTGCGCACAATGGGTAGCGATTTGGTGGGGGAGCAAATCGGGCAATATCCCGCCACACAAGCGACGTAATTCGCCGAGGTGGGGGGTCAGTATATAGCGTTGTGGTACGAGGCGGGTATACCACTGCGGGTCGCGCCCCAGCAACGCCAAGGCATCGGCATCGAGCAACGCAGGGCGGTCACCGATTGCAGTGGGAGACAACACCGCCCACAACAGATCGGCAACGGCATCACTACGCCCCAGACCAGGACCAATCAACAAGGCCGTAAAGCGTGGATCAGTGAGGGCGGCACTGTCGTGGGTCACGTCACCATCAAGCAACGTCAAGGTTGATTCAGGCAGGCGCCACAACAGGGGTGCGAGGGCACTCGTGGTGGCGAGACTGACAATCCCCGCCCCCACCCGCGCCGCCGCCGCACTGGCCAAATAGGCGGCACCGGGGAATTGGGCCGAGCCCGCCCAGACACTGAGCGTGCCGTAGGTGCCCTTGTAGGAATCAGGGGGGCGGGCGGGACGCTGTGCCTGCGCCCACGCAGGAGTGAGTTCGTGATACGGTAATTGATCGGTAGCCACCCCAATATCGACAGCAACTACCTCGCCAGCGGCATCCATGGCAGGTAAATAACAGAGCCCGATTTTGCGCGGGCCGGTGGCAATGGTCAGGTCGGCACGGACGACGGTACCGAGCAATGCACCACTATCGGCCACACAGCCACTGGGCAGGTCGATGGCCACACAGGGCACGTGGGGTGGGCGTTGATTGATGGTCTGCACGATGGTCAACACGTCACCACCGAGTGGGCGATTGGTACCCAGCCCCAACAAGCCATCGACAATCAGTTCAACGCTGGCACAGGTCTGTGCTAGGGTTGTGGCATCCCAATCAATGATGTGCTGCACACCAGCAGCAGTCGCCGCAAGGAGCCATTCATCGGACGTGCGGCGCCAACAGATGAGCGTCACCTGCCGACCGTGTTGCGCCAGATGGGCGGCAACCACGAGGGCATCGGCGCCGTTGTGACCAGGGCCAGCCAGCACTAGCACTCTGGGGTGATTGGTATAGCGGTGCAGGATGACCTGGGCTACCGCGCCACCAGCCCGGGCAATCAACGCCGCTTCAGATGTGCCGTCTGCCATGAGTTGGGCTTCGCTGGCACGCATTTGGGCGGCAGTGACAATCGCGGTTTTCGCTGTATGCATCTACTATTTGCGCTTCCGCGAGGCAACCAGTGAACGTAACCCCTGCCAATAATAGCCATTAATCATCATCATGATAGCTTCGAGCATGGGTATGGTAAACACCCCATTCCCCAGCATCAACAAGCTCCGCATCGGTATTTCTTTGGCCATCGATTCAAACATCATGGCGGTGGGAGACTCAGGATCATGCCCACTCGTTTTGCGAATTTGGGCATACATCTGGCGATGGAGCAGGCGCGCCAGCCACGAATCGTGCATGTCGGATATGGGTGTGTTGAGCGTGTATTGGCCACGAGTCAAACGGGGCACGCGGATGTCACGCCCACACAGCGCCGCAAAGGCTTCAACACCAAAGTTGCCTCGTTGTGGCTGGTAATAGGGTTCGAGCATGGGAGTACGGGCCACCTGCACCGGCGGTGCCATCACATCAACCACTGCGGTCAGGCGAATATCGCGTGATGAAGCCCCAATTTGCACTTCAAACTGTCCAGCTTCTACCACCCAATCAGCTTGGGGCACATCATAGTACGCAAAACTGCGTTTGTTGAGCACAAACTGGACTTGTTGTGATTCACCGGGTTGTAAATAGACTTTAGTGAATTCTTTGAGCTCGTGTTGCGGGCGAAACACGGTGCTGGCCACGTCACGCACATACAGCTGCACTACTTCGGCACCAGCGCGGGTGCCGGTGTTGGTGATGGTGGCACGCACCGTGACCGTATCATTGGTATTAATCGACGTCGCACTCACCGCAATGTCACTATAGGCAAAGGTGGTGTAACTCATGCCATAGCCAAACGGGTATTGGACCGGAGTAGCGACGGTATTGTAATACCGGTAACCCACATAAATACTCTCGCGGTATTCTACCGCTTGCCCTGACCCGGGGAAGCAAGTGTGAGCGGGGTGATCTTGCCATTGCAACGGGAAGGTTTCGGCCAGCTTACCACTGGGATTGACATCGCCATACAGTACATCCACGATGGCACTGCCGGCAGCTTGGCCACCCAAATAGGCTTCAATGATGGCGGGTACGCGCGCTTGCCACGGCATTTGGATGGGAGCGCCATTGCTCAGTACCACGACCACATTGGAATTGACGGCTGCTACCGCTTCAATCAACGCGTTATGTGAATCTGGCATGGCCATGGTGGTACGGTCGACCCCTTCGGTTTCGTCGATATCAGGCAGCCCCACACACAAAATCACCACAGCGGCATGGCGGGCCACGTCGACCGCTTCGGCCATCAAGTCGGCTTGGATGGCGTGTTTGCGTGGGATATAGCCGGCGGCGTAGTGGACAGCGTCGGCGCCCAGTCGTGCCACCACGCTGTCATAGACGGTATCGAGCTTACTGGGGGCAATCAACGAACTGCCGGCGCCTTGGTAGCGAGGTATTTTGGCGAAGGCGCCAATTACTGCCACTGACGTCGTGGGGGCGAGGGGCAACAATCCACCATCGTTTTTGAGCAACACCATGCCTTCGGCCGCCGCACGCCGTGCCAATGCGTGGTGCGTAGGTTGGTCGTAGGGGCGGGGGTCGGCATAGGCAGGCAACGATTGGGCAATCATCGTCAGAATCCGCGTCACCGTCTGGTCAAATACGGTTTGTGGCAAAGCACCCGATGCGAGAGCCTCGGCGATTTGGGCATCGTGGGCGCCACCACTACTGGGCATTTCGAGATCCATACCGGCCAAAATACTAGGCACACGCTGGTACACGGCACCCCAGTCTGACACCACTGCCCCCGTAAAGCCCCACTCTTTGCGCAAAATCGAGGTGAGCAAGCGGTGGTTTTGGCTACAGAGTTCGCCATTGAGGCCATTGTAGGCACACATCACCGTCCAGGGTTGGGCGGTTTTGACGGCATATTCAAAGCTGGCAAGGTAGATTTCGCGCAGGGCCCGCTCATCGACAATTGTATCGATGGTCATGCGGCGCGCTTCTTGATTGTTGGCGGCAAAGTGTTTGATCGAAGTGCCGATGCCATGTGATTGTACACCTTCGATATAGGCTGCGGCCAAATGACTCGACAGCAGGGGGTCTTCGGAGAAATATTCGAAATTGCGGCCACCCAATGGCGAGCGTTTGATGTTGACCCCCGGGCCGAGCACTACGCTGACCTGCATGGCTTGCGCTTCGACTGCAATGGCAGAACCTATTTCGGCCAACAACGCCCGATTCCAGCTACTCGCCAAGGCCGCGGCAGTGGGGAAGCAGGTAGAAGGGATGGTATTGTCGAGGTCGATGCCTTCGGTGACGGCTTGTTTGCGCACGCCATGTGGGCCATCGGTGATATAGAGTGAGGGAATTCCGAGGCGTTCTATGGCCGGTAATTGCCAAAAATTAGCCCCCGAGCAAAGTTGAATTTTTTCGGCCTGGGTCATTTGGGCAAGTACACTCGCCACATCAAAAGCAGAATTTGATGACATGAACTACTCCATTAATATGCATTTATCGTTGTTACGATTGTTGTTCTTTTTATACCACAAATGCACACCCGTCGGGCGAATGGCATCCATGGGCGAATCCCGGCATGGCATCCATGGGCGAATCCCCGCCATCGGGCGAATCCCCGCCATCGGGGGCGATTCCCGGCGAATTTATTCGCCATTTTATTCGCCCCCCCGGGACATCCATCGGGCGAATGGCGGTGAATA
>CAISXI010000351.1 GCA_903889425.1 uncultured Roseiflexaceae bacterium
TGGATCATGACCCGCCCCGGCATGACGTCTGCCATTGCCAGCGGTACCACCGTCGAGCAGGTCAAAGACCTGACGGCGTCGGCCGAATTGGTGTTGCCCGCTGAAGCAGTCACGGCGTTGACCGAGGTGAGTGCGTAGTTTATGGTAAAGCCACACTGTAGCGTTGATCCGCTACAGTGTGGCTTTGTTTTTGAAGAAGGAACCCCCATGCAAAGTCTCCGTCAACAGATTTTTCGCTCGATGGTGGCCATGACGGCTATTTGTGCCTGTTTGATTGTGGTGGCGCAGGTAGCATTTGCCTATTATGCCATCATATATCGGTACATGCCTAAAGTTGCTGAAATGTATGGCACTGCGGCGATTAAGTATTATCAATCCCCGGTATTAGGACATTCGTTTGTCGACGAAATGGACTATGTTAACAAACTCGTGAATGAATTTGCGGAAGCTCCGGTTATGACCGATGCACAGGGTAATATACTGTATGCCAAAAACATGAATGTAATGTATGTTGATTTGGTATTTGAATCACGCAAAATTGCCGTGCAGGTCGAAAAAAATAAAACGATTTATATCATCCCCCCCGACTATTCGCTCAATAACTATAAATATGTCAAACAAGTTGTCTATGAACGCACACTTGCCTGTATCGGGTTTGGCATTATTGCGGTATTGTTGACTTCTTTTTTGTCGAATTCATTGGCCAAACGGATTGCTGACCCGATTCAAGTATTGACCGCCAACGCTCCCCAGATGAGCACATCCGATGTCCAAGTATCTGGGCTGTTGCACGCTGATGCCCCTGATGAGGTGCTCAAATTAGCGACATCGCTCGATCAAATGCGCCAAGAAGTGCGCCGCCAAATCGAATTGCGCCGCCAAATGACTGCCGATATCGCCCACGAATTACGCACGCCGATGAGCGTGATTAGCGCCAAAATTGAGAGTTTGCGCGACGGTGTCATCAATCCACTACCCCATCACTTCCAATTGATGTACGAAGAAGTAATGCTGATGAATCGTTTGGTTGACGATTTGCGCACGATTTCGCTTATCGATGCCAATGCATTGGTCCTGTATAAATCATCAGTGGATATTGGTACACTCATTGACCACGTAGCCATGATGCACGCAGATTATGCGGGCACACAACAGGTGCATATTGACATCACCCACGCGGCTCAGCCAATCGAGTTGATGATTGATACTACCCGCATAATCCAATTACTCTCGAATGTCCTCGAAAACGCCATTCGCCATAGTAAACCCCAGCAAACGGTGGCATTCACATATGCATTGGACGGCGCCAATTGCGTCATCCAATGCATCGATCAGGGCAGCGGGATTGCGCAGCACGAGGTTGATTTGGTGTTCCAACGCTTTTATCGCGCCGATAATGCGGTTGGCAATGGTTCAGGGCTCGGGTTGGCCATCGCCCAGTCCATTGCCGTGGCCCATGGCGGCTTGATTACCGTGCAGTCGGCGCTCGATCAGGGCACGACAGTGACATTGAGACTGCCCTTTACCGCTTGATGATTGCTTAATTCCCGGCCATGGCACCTGCCATCATCCCTTTGACGAGGTAGCGCCGTGCTAACAAGAAAAAGAGAAACGAGGGCAAGAGATAAATAATCGACATAGCATTCATCATGCGGTAGTCGATATTGGTATAGCCGATAATCGAGCGGAACAATCCTAGGGGCAACAAAAATTTGTCTGGTGACGACAACAAAATCAACGGCATGAAAAACGCCGACCAAGCCGAATTAAACGCCAATACCGAGGCCGCCCCTAATCCAGGCAACGCCAACGGCACAATCACATACCACAACGTCTGGAAGCGGGTGGCTCCGTCAATGGCCGCAGATTCTTCGAGCTCTTTGGGGACTTCATCAAAGAACCCCTTCATTACCCACAACATAAAAGGAATCTGCCCGGCCGTCAAGCCAATCGTCACGCCCCACAACGAATCAATCAAGCGTAATTCACGCATGATGATGAAAAAAGGCAAAATCGTGGCGGTGGCGGGGATGATTTGAATCAACAAAAAGGCATACATCAAGGCTTTTTTGAAGCGGAATTCACTGCGTGACAAGGTGTAGCCACCGAGCGCACTGAAAATTACTGCAAATCCGACGCCACCCACCGTGGTGAGCAAGCTGTTTTTGAGCAAAATCAATGCTTGACCACGCCCAAAAATCGCATCGTCGAAGCCTTTGAGTGTCCAGGCCGCTGGCATGTACAAATAGAGCCCCGAGACGTTTTCGGGTTTGATACTAAAAGCACTCAAAATCGGCCAGACAAACGGCGCCAAACAAAAAAGACACAGAAATGCCATGAAAATGTAGATGCCAATTAGCGGCAATTTTTGGAGCAGACTGAGTGGGGCGGCGGTGCGTTGTTGATGTGCAGGTGTCTGTTGCATGCTTGCCTCGCTAAAGTGTAACGCGCAGTAAGCGCACATAAATCAGCCCGATAATCAAACTGATAAACAACAAAATGACCGAGGCGGCACTGCCCATGCCTAACTCATAAAACTTAAAGCTTTGGTCATAAATATAGATACCCACCAGTTGGGTGCTGTTGCCTGGGCCACCACGGGTAAGTGTATAAACAAGGTCAAATACCCCCAAACATCCGAGAGTGTTGAGGAGTAACCACAACATAATCACATATTTGATTAATGGGAGTCGAATGCGGATAAGGCTCTGCCATGCACTCGCACCGTCAATACGGGCTGCTTCAATCACTTCACGGGGGATGTTTTCGAGTCCTGCCAGAAACAAGATCATCGCAAACCCGGAATTATTCCAAAAATTCACCAAGGTGACCGACACCATCGGTGCTTCACGCAACCACATGACTGGCGTAATCCCAAATAACCCGATGATGCGATTGAGCGTGCCGTATTCGCCCATGGCCAGCATCGATGACCAAATCAACGATTGGATGACGGCAGGGATAACCATCGGCAATACCACGGCGGCCAGCAAAAAAGTTTTGCCCCATAAATTGGCCCGATTGAGGAACAACGCAGTAGCCAGGCCAAGGATAAATTGGCCGATATTGGTCCACAACGTATACCACAACGTCAGACTAATCGAATGCAGGAATATTTCGTTTGAGAGCAATTTGACATAATTTGCAATACCAACAAAGTCATAAGCAATCGAGCGTTCGCCCGTCAAGGCGCGGTTGGTAAAGCTGACATAGATGGCCCACAAGGCCGGCAAAATGGTAAAAACAAACACAATAATTACTGCTGGCCCCAAAAAA
>CAISXI010000352.1 GCA_903889425.1 uncultured Roseiflexaceae bacterium
GCAGGTTGGCTCGTGATGTTGACGCCTGCCGGATACATACAATATGCGGCGGTCAACACCCATTCGCTATCAACCAGCACCCCATTACAAAACCCAGCCGCTGCAACTCCGTTTTTGGTGTAGGTGACGCGTATCCCCGCATAGCCTCCAATCGAGGTCACATCGCTACTGGGGTCACCCCCAATCACTTGTGGGGCACTCACTGCGGGCGTAGCTGCCGGCGCACTGGTGGCTGCGGGCACGCTGCCCCAGCCGATAGATTGCACCAATATGATGATGATTGGTATCAGTGATAGTTGTTTCATGTACCCACATCCCAATGTTGCGACACGTACTCATGTTCACCGTACCATGGAATGTGGGCTTTTTTCTTGGTATTTTTACCAAGTTTGTTAGGGCGTGCGGGTTACCGTCGGCGTCCGTGTCATGGTCGGCTGGGCCGTCATCGTCTGACGCAGGCTGGTGGTCACGTTGCGATTGACGAAGTCCACCCGCTCATCACGCTGATCGGGCCAAATCACCACCCGTTGCGTGCTACTCGTACCGTGCGTGGTGCTTTGCACGGTGTAAACGCCGGGTGCGAGCCCAGCAAATGAGTAGTTACCTTGGCTGTCAGTGGTGGTGGTATAGGTGCGGGCAGTTTCGCCGGTACTAGTGGTATATTCGACGATGGCGCCTTCGGTATCACTGGCAAACTCATCGTTCCACTGATTGCGTTGTGTATGTGTACCATTTACATACAGCATCGACAGATAATCCCATGTCGAGTTATACGTACAATCGGGTTTACATCCGTCGCTGGTAGTTTGGAACTGGCTGTAGCCTGATTGGGTATACCCATAGCCAGCCACATTTTCGCGGAATTGCGTGCCCTGTTCTGGGCCTGTCTGCCACTTCCATGTGCCTTCGCTCTCCGCATCACTACCACCCAACCAGCGCCGTGATGCATACCATCCATTCGTGCCTGGCCAATTTTCATTTGTCACCGATTTGACAAACAACTGATGCACACAGCGGTTTTCTTCAGGTGACATGATTGTTGCCAGATAGCCACTGTTATCACGCCAAGTGCGCGCCGCTGCCATATCACGGGCCTGAGTCCAGGTCCAACTGCCACTGAGCGATTCGTAGACGTGGCGTTGCCCTTGGGAATCGACCCAATCGCAACCACGATTGGGGTTGGCTTGCCACGGCTCACTAATGGCGCGCAACACACCACGATTTGTTTGTGAGCCATCACCCAGCATGACTTTTGAGCCCATACAGCGTACCTCACCACTGCGGCGTAGCACACAAATGGAACTTGCCGTCGCACTCACATCAATGGCATCAGTGATTCCCAGCAACTGCCGGGCTGTCAACGATGTCGCTGCACTCGTTTCACCGGGGACAGGACTGCCCCAACACCACACCGTCCCATCCGCCTTGACGCCACAACTCAGGTACGCCACACTGATGCGCTTCATGTTCGTGGCTTGTGAGATATTGGTTGGGGTAGCAATATTTGTGGCTGTCCCCTGCAACTCTGTACCCCATCCCCAGCACTGCACTTGGCCGCTATGTAACAACACACAAGTTGCATTCGCACCTACGGCCATCTGTTGTACAGTCGTCAGTCCTGGGATTTGCTGAGGTATCGATGTACTTGTATTCACTGCAATTATGTCTGCGAGTTGCTTATGCGTGTTATTTCCCCAACACCAGACAGCACTCTGGGTATGTTTCACCATACAGACATGCAAATATCCCCCACCTAACTGCCCCACATCACTACTGACACCACTCGTGGGACGCATTTGGAACTCTACATTCCAATAGTTTGGTATAAAACACTGTGCAGATTGACTCGGCTGAATCACACATAATGTACCCATATAGCCGCCACTCAACGCAATACCGTCAACCACATTGGGCATTTGCTGTGGGATTAGCGTATTTGTGGTCATGCCTGGCGGCATAATCGACCCCTCTCGCCCATCCCGTGCCCCCCAACACCAAATCGTTCCTTGTCGTTGCAACACACAGGCATAGTGTTGTCCCATGTACATGTCAACTGCATCGGTGATACCATCGAGAATTCCAGCTTCGGTCCAGGTTGGATCGTTAGATAGTTTGTTATTCGACCCTTGCGCACCCCAACAGGCCACCCGTCTGTCTGTCAGAATCGCACAGCGGTAATTAATCCCCGCATAGAGCGCTGCAGCCCGTGCCGCATACGGATTGGTCTGCCACGTCACCCGTACATCACTGACAATACTACGGGCCAGATACTCGCCACTCCCCAGTTGCCCATACTCACCTGCGCCCCAACACTGTATTCCGGTGTTGCTCAGGCGTACACATGCCGTATCACTGGACAGAGTCAACTGTATCGCCCCACTCACACCACTCATCTGGGTGGCGCTGGTGCGGCGTGTCGTCGTTGTGCCACTCGCCACCCAACCCTCTTCACCACGGAAAACATGCCCCCAGCACCATACGGTACCATCTGCCTTGAGGATACAACTCTGCTCTTTGCCGACGGCCAAAGATTGGGCACTGGTTGCCCCTACAATGCTCGTTGGGGTGGTAATAAACGACGTACTGCGTTCACCATTGATGGCAGCCGGGTACCCCCAACACGCCACGGAATTGTCGCTACGAATCACACAGGCGTGCTGTGTGCCTACTTTTAACTCTTTGCTACCGCTCAGACCAGCAATTTGCACCGGACTGGTTGATTCGACCAGCAGCGTACTGGCCAGCTGCCCAGTATCATTACTACCCCAGCACCAGACCGTACCATCGCTCTTGCGGACACAGGTATGGCGCTCACCGACACTCACTTGCGTGACGCTACTCAGTCCAGTGACGGTGACAGGAATTGTCCGGCGCGTATAGCTCCCATCACCCAGCTGACCATAGGTGTTGTCACCCCAGCACTTGACCGTCATGTTTGCGAGCACCGCACAGTGGTGATACCCACCACCGCTACTCAATGCGACGACGTTGGTGAGTCCACTTACCGCTGCCGGTGTCCAGCGGTCGGTGGCGGTACCGTCACCCACCGCACCGTTGCTGTTTTTGCCTAGACATGACACGGTACCGTTACCCAGCAAGGCACAGCTGGTAAAGAGCCCGTTAGAAATGGCACGCACATCGCGCCAGCCATCCACCTCGATGGGCACGGCACTCTGCTGATCCCAGCGCCAACTGTCACCTCGCCGCCCCCAGCAGGTAGCTCGCCCGTCGTCGAGGCGGGCGCACATCTGGTTGCCACCACCGACGATGTCGATGGGCTGGGCGAGGTCGGCGGTCAGGGTGATGGTCTGATTGGCGGCACGGAAGTCACCGGCGTCGGGTTGGTTATTGCTGTTGGTGTCGGTGTAGGCCACACCGCTGATGGTGTGCGATTCGGGGTAGGTGTATTCGATGATGGATGGAACGTTGTACGCATACGATGCAGTATCATTCCATTGCTTGTTATCTGCATTGATAAAATATAATGCATCTTCATTACCACTTGTATTGCTCGGTTCACCAGGATTCCATTTTTCATACCCAGTACTTGCAGCAATATTCATCCCTTTTTCTGGACCACCCTGCCATATAAACAGACCACCTGCAGATACCCGTTTGCCACCAAACCACGCACCTTGCCCACCAGCGTGTATTCCCATTAGTTGGGCAATACATTCGTTTTCTACTGCACTGGTTATGGTCGCTAGATAGCCTGGCTGACTACCACGGATACGAGCTTCAGCCGCAGATTTAGC
>CAISXI010000353.1 GCA_903889425.1 uncultured Roseiflexaceae bacterium
GTGCTACATTGCGTGTCTGCAGCCAATTTGAGCAACCCGAGTTGATGGGTGATGGCCGGTGACGCCACCGTCCAGCCGATGCGCAAGGCGGGGGCTAATATTTTCGAAAACGTGCCGAGATAAATCACCCGATCTTCGGTGTCGAGGCTTTTGAGGGTGGGCAACGATTCCCCCGCAAAGCGGATTTCGCGATACGGCGTATCTTCCAAAATAATCAGATTAAACCGATTGGCCAAGCCAATCAACTCGTGCCGGCGCGCCAGACTCATCGTCACGCCGGTGGGGTTGTGGAAGTCTGGCACCGTATAAATCAACTTGGCGTTGGGCGTCGTAAGCAACGCCTGCTCGAGTTGATTCATATCCATGCCATCTTCGTCCATGCCTATTGCCACATAATTTGGCTCATACGGATTAAAGGCAATCAAAGCGCCGAGGAAGGTGGGATTTTCAGTAATCACCACATCGCCTGGATTCAGAAACAATTTTGCCACCAAATCGAGCCCTTGCTGGCCACCATGCAATATCAGCACATCATCCGCACTACACGGCGTCCCTTGGCGGGTCATGCGGGCTGCGATTTGGGCACGTAATTGGGGTGTGCCACTTGATGACGTATATTGCAACGACGCCGCGCCGTCTTCGACCAAGGCAGTCTGGGCGGCCGCACACAATTCTTCGTAGGGGAATAGCGTCGAATCGGGGTAACCACCCCCAAACGAAATCACGTTGGGGTTGTCGCCCAGTTGCAACAATTCACGGATGGCCGAAGGCTGGACTCGGCTCATGCGCCGCGCAAAAGAAGTGGTCATTGCACTTCCTCTCTGAAATTACTAAATTGACTGCGCTCATTGTACCCCACAACCTTTGGCATTCAACACAGCGATTCCCTGCCAGTGCCCACGCACCAACAGGGAATCAGCCAACCCAAAGTGACGCAATTTACTCGACGATATAGCCGCCACTATCGGCTTTGGCCAAAATCGCATTGATGGTGTCGACCAATTGCCGGGCCGAGGCCACATCCAGCTCTACCGATACCCGGGCACTCGGCCCCAGTGCCTCGTTAACAAAGTCGAGACTGAGGGCATGCTCAAATGGCGCTTCAAAGGGATGGTCGTACGACACGTTGGCTTCGCCCAACGTGAACCAACCATTCCCCGCTTTGCCGCTCCCCGCCACCTTGATTTGGGTGGCAATCATCGTACACATATGCCAATCCTTGCTCGGGCGGGTTTAGCCCACGTATTGTGCCAAAAACGCCCAAATCTGCTTCCAGCCTGCCATGGCTTGGGCTTGACGATAAGCAGGGCGGTCATAATAGAAAAAGCCATGGCCGGCATCGGGATACATGTGGAACTCGTAGGTTTTGCCATGCGCAATCAAGGCTTGCTCCAGCAATGCCACCTGTGGCGGGGTGGGGCCAGAATCTTCTTCGCCGAAAATTCCCAGCACCGGACAAGCCAAATCTTTGGTGTAATCAACCGGTGCCACGGGCTGGTTGGAGCTCAATTCTTGCGGTTCCATCGTGACCCGTCCACCCCAACAATTGATAATCGCCGCAAATCCGGGGGCGCGACAGGCCGCCAAATAGGCATGGCGGGCGCCTGAGCAGGTACCAAACACTGCCACTTTGCCCGTGCAGGTCGGTTGCGCTACGGCATAGGCCAGCGCGCCTGCCACATCACCCACCACTTGGTCGTCGGGCACGCCACCCGCAGCCCGTACCTGCACCGCAATGTCTTCGGGGATGCCGTGGCCGGCGCGGTGATACAGATTGGGCGAAATTGCAATGTAGCCGTGATGAGCAAACTTGCGCGTCACCTCGCGGTACCATTCGTCCCAGCCCGGCATGTGGTGAATCACCACAATGGCGGGGAATGGTCCCGGCCCCAGCGGCCGCGCCACATAGGCACCGACGGGGTCACCGTTGTGCCCGGGGATGACGATTGTTTCAGCAATCATCCCTTCGTATTGATTGGTGGCGTACTGCATCGCGCATCCTTTTTATCGTTATTACTATTCACTTATGAAAAAAACGTATGGGCCAGACGTGAATCACCAACGCGGGGTGGCACATGTGCCACCCCGCAGTTGCATCAATGGCCATCCACATCCGAATCAACCCGTTTTTCGGCACCCGTATCGAGTGCCGTAATCGCGGCGATTTCGGCTGACGTCAATGCAAAATCAAAAATATCCAAGTTTTGCACCAAGCGCACCGGATTAGCCGATTTGGGGATGGGTACGAGTCCCAGTTCGATATTCCAGCGCAACACTACTTGGGCCGTTGTTTTGCCGTATTTTTGGGCAATTGCCTGCAACGTCGGGTCGCTCAACAAATCGCTGCCTTGGCCCAGTGGGCTCCACGACACCGTCACGATACCATGGGCCCGGCCATAGGCGACTTGGTCGGGCCGAGTAATCCGAGGGCTCAATTGGATCTGGTTGGTGGCAGGGCAAATCGTCGTTTCGGCCAACAAATGGTCGAGGTGGGCCGGTGTGAAATTCGACACGCCGATTGAGCGTACTTTGCCCGATGCCACTAGGGTCTCAAATGTTTTCCAGGTCGACACGTAGTCATTGCGTTGTGGCAACGGCCAGTGAATCAACAACAAATCGACATAGTCCATCTGCAGTTGTTGCAAACAGGCATCGAGGCCGGCGATAGCGCGGTTTTCACCTTGGAATTCGCCATCGAGTTTGCTGGTGATGAACAATTCTTCGCGGGCGATGCCACTATCGCGCACCCCTTGGCCCACGCCGCGCTGATTGCCGTAGCGGAAGGCGGTGTCGATGTGGCGGTAGCCTGCTTCGATGGCCGTCACCATCACCGGCGCCGCATCGTGGTCTTTGAGTGGCCAGGTTCCCAACCCGATTTGGGGCATCTGCAAGCCGTTATTGAGTGTCACAGCAGGAATCTTCATAGCGGTTTCCTTTTTTGACCAAATGATGAAAAAACGTTCATCTGCGTTATTTTATCAGGATATCCCACCACAAAAAACATACTTGATGAATGCGCTAATATTTGTGCTATATTAGGGTAATTCGCATTTCGTCGAATTGAATATGCCTGAATGAACCATGTTCACCATTGTAACAGGAGCCACAATGACCACCACGTATTCACAACTACCCATCCTCGACCTAGCGCGTCTCGAATCAAGTAGTCCGGCCGAGCGAGCCGCCTTCATCGAAGAAATTCGCACCACGGCCTACGATTTAGGTTTTTTCTATGTCACGGGTCATGGCGTCGATCAACAACTTATAGATGATACCCTGGCCGTGGCCCGGGCATTTTTTGCGCTACCCGAAGCCGACAAGATGGCAATTGAGATGGTCAATTCGCCGCATTTCCGGGGCTACAATCGCCAAGGCCAAGAATTCACCCGTGGCCAACGTGACTGGCGCGAGCAAGTCGACATCGGTGCTGAGCGCGAAGTGATGACCGACATCCCCGCCAACGCTCCTTGGAATCGTCTGCGTGGCCCCAATCAATGGCCAACAGAATTGCCTGCCTTCAAAGAAACCATTTTGCGCTACCAAACCGCTGCCGCAAATTTGGCCATCCGCCTCATCAAGACTTTTGCGATTACCTTGGGTCAACCCGAAAACATTTTTGAGCAGATTTACACGCCAGATTCCCACTATTTGCTCAAAATCATCCGCTACCCAGGCCGTGACGCCACCGAAAGCGACCAAGGGGTAGGAGCCCACAAAGACGGCGGCTTTGTGACCGTATTGCTCCAAGATGTCCAAAAAGGCCTCGAAGTGGAACACAACGGGCAGTGGATTAGTGCCCCACCCATCCCTGGCACTTTCGTCATCAACGTCGGCGAAGTGCTCGAAATGGCCTCGAACGGCTATTTGCTTGCCAACGTCCACCGCGTGGTGACACCCCCAGCCGGTGCCAATCGCCTCTCGGTAGCGTTTTTCTTCAATGCCCAGCTCAATTCGACCGTCCCGTTGCTCGAATTGCCTGCCGAATTGGCAGCCAAATCCCGTGGGGCTACCCGCGACCCACTCAACCCACTCTTCCGCGAAATCGGCAAAAACCAGCTCAAGAGCCGGCTACGCTCGCACCCCGACGTGGCCCAGCGCCACCACGCCGATCTGCTCGCCTCGGATGAATACACCGCGCCCAAGCGGTAGGGCGAGGCATGCCTCGCACCCCGACGCGGTAGCATATCGTAAGTGTGAGGCATGCCTCACACCCCCTGCGCGGTACCGGCGAATAAGACCGCCGTTTACGGCGGCATCATTCGCCGTATGGCGGCATCATTCGCCGTATGGCGGCATCATTCGCCGCTTCGCCATATGCCGCAGCCCTCGCATAGAGAGAAGCCCCGA
>CAISXI010000354.1 GCA_903889425.1 uncultured Roseiflexaceae bacterium
AAATAGTTGTATATATGAACTATTTTTTTGATAAAAATACGTGTTTTTGCTGATTGAAAAACCAAAAAATACGCTATACTATGCCTAATAATTCGCCGTTACAACTTGTAATGGCCCTCAATCAAAAGGAATGCGCTCGTGTCAAGTATTGTGCGTCCAATTCGACCATGGCATGTGGCAGTACTTGCCAACGTCAAGGGGCAAACCGAAGTCCCCAGTGATGTGCCTGATGCCGACGCTGAATTCGATAGTCCCCGCACCATCGACGCTATTATGGCGGCGATTGCCTTGGATGGTCATCAGGTGACGTTTGTGCCTGGTGATGCCCGACTCCCCCAGGCGTTGCAAGAACTCAAACCCGATATCTGCTTTAATATCGTCGAAGGCATGTATGGCGACGCCCGTGAAGCCCAAATCCCCGCACTCCTCGAATTATTGCGCATCCCTTATACGGCATCGCGGGTATTGACCAGCGCTATTGCCCTCGACAAAACCATCACCAAACGCATCTGGCAAAGCTTCGGGTTACCAACCGCTGCGTTTCAGCTGTTTGTGACCGGTACTGAATCGTTGCAGCGTGATCTACGCTTCCCGTTATTTGTGAAGCCCGCCCGCGAAGGCTCGGGGATGGGCATGGACGCAGGCTCGATCGTCTATGATGAATCTACGTTGCGTAGTCGGGTTCAATATATCATCCAGCGCTACCAGCAACCTGCCTTGGTCGAAACATATCTGAGTGGGCGTGAATTCACTGTGGGCGTGTTGGGGCGTGCTGATGCACACCGCTATAGCCGCCTTCCAGACCGTTATGCCGCCGATGGATTTATGCGTTTGCCCGTCAGCGAAGTCGATAGTGCTGATTCTGTGACCCCTGGAGTGTATGGGGCGCAGCTCAAGGTGATGGATTTGTTTATGCCTGGTCAAGCCGATTTTCGTTGTCCGGCATCAATTGATGCCACCTTGACCGCTCAGCTCCAGCAACTCGCCATCGATGCGCATTGTGCGATCGGGGCCTGTGATGTGTCACGAGTCGACATTCGCCTCGCTGCTGACGGTACCCCAACCCTGATCGAAATCAATACCCTGCCTGGTATGGCTCCTGATTATAGTGATTTGGCATTGATTATCAATGCCGCCCAACTGTCACATGCCGATTTGGTGCGTGAGATTTTGTATTTGGGTGCTTCGCGCTATGGCATGTTGGGGTAGGATTGTCTTGTCTCGCACAGAGGCCGCCATGCATTCGGCCGAATTACAGGTACAAACCGCCCAAGTGGCCTATGATAATGCCCTGCAAGCCGAATCAAGTGGGGTGTCGATTGCCGAAGCGAAAGTGAGCGATGCCCAAGCCCGTCTCGACCAACTCGAGTACCCTGACGATAGTCGGTTGGCTGCCGCCCAAGCCAAAGTATCATTGGCCGAATCAAATTTGGCACGGCTCCAAGGGGGCGCCCGCACGGCCCAGCTCGACACGGCGGCAGCAGATGTGGCCCAAGCCGAAGCGCAATTGGCTCAGATTGCCGCCCCCGCCCGGGATGTTGATTTGGCGGCAGCCCAAGTCGAAATCGATGCTGCTGAGATCGCGGTGGCCCAAGCCCAATACGACCTCGATCAAGCCACCCTTACCGCGCCGTTTGCGGGAGTCGTCGCCACCATGGATTTGACCGTAGGGCAATTGATGAACCCCGCCCTGCCGGCAGTGGTTATCGCTGACACGCAAGTATGGCATGTCGAAACCGAAGACCTGACAGAATTGCAAGTGGTCAACGTGCAGGTGGGCGATGCGGTATCTGTCAGCTTTGATGCGATTCCTGATTTGACGTTGCCCGGTACCATCCGTAGTATCAATCAATTTGGCAGCAATCGCCAAGGCGATATCGTCTATACCGTGGTGATTGATTTGGTCGAAAGTGACCCGCGCTTGCGCTGGAATATG